>NZ_CP128543.1:5115000-5185000 GCF_021283165.2 Pseudomonas soli | reverse complement strand
ATGCCATGCTTCCAAGAAAAGCTCCTAAGCTTCAGATAACTGGGAACCGTACCCCAAACCGACACAGGTGGTTAGGTAGAGAATACCAAGGCGCTTGAGAGAACTCGGGTGAAGGAACTAGGCAAAATGGCACCGTAACTTCGGGAGAAGGTGCGCCGGTGAGGGTGAAGCACTTGCTGCGTAAGCCCACGCCGGTCGAAGATACCAGGCCGCTGCGACTGTTTATTAAAAACACAGCACTCTGCAAACACGAAAGTGGACGTATAGGGTGTGACGCCTGCCCGGTGCCGGAAGGTTAATTGATGGGGTTAGCGCAAGCGAAGCTCTTGATCGAAGCCCCGGTAAACGGCGGCCGTAACTATAACGGTCCTAAGGTAGCGAAATTCCTTGTCGGGTAAGTTCCGACCTGCACGAATGGCGTAACGATGGCGGCGCTGTCTCCACCCGAGACTCAGTGAAATTGAAATCGCTGTGAAGATGCAGTGTATCCGCGGCTAGACGGAAAGACCCCGTGAACCTTTACTATAGCTTTGCACTGGACTTTGAGCTTGCTTGTGTAGGATAGGTGGGAGGCTTTGAAGTGGGGACGCCAGTTCTCATGGAGCCATCCTTGAAATACCACCCTGGCAACCTTGAGGTTCTAACTCAGGTCCGTTATCCGGATCGAGGACAGTGTATGGTGGGTAGTTTGACTGGGGCGGTCTCCTCCCAAAGAGTAACGGAGGAGTACGAAGGTGCGCTCAGACCGGTCGGAAATCGGTCGTAGAGTATAAAGGCAAAAGCGCGCTTGACTGCGAGACACACACGTCGAGCAGGTACGAAAGTAGGTCTTAGTGATCCGGTGGTTCTGTATGGAAGGGCCATCGCTCAACGGATAAAAGGTACTCCGGGGATAACAGGCTGATACCGCCCAAGAGTTCATATCGACGGCGGTGTTTGGCACCTCGATGTCGGCTCATCACATCCTGGGGCTGAAGCCGGTCCCAAGGGTATGGCTGTTCGCCATTTAAAGTGGTACGCGAGCTGGGTTTAGAACGTCGTGAGACAGTTCGGTCCCTATCTGCCGTGGACGTTTGAGATTTGAGAGGGGCTGCTCCTAGTACGAGAGGACCGGAGTGGACGAACCTCTGGTGTTCCGGTTGTCACGCCAGTGGCATTGCCGGGTAGCTATGTTCGGAAGAGATAACCGCTGAAAGCATCTAAGCGGGAAACTTGCCTCAAGATGAGATCTCACTGGAGCCTTGAGCTCCCTGAAGGGCCGTCGAAGACTACGACGTTGATAGGTTGGGTGTGTAAGCGCTGTGAGGCGTTGAGCTAACCAATACTAATTGCCCGTGAGGCTTGACCATATAACACCCAAGCAATTTGCTCACGCAGATTGCGGTGGTGAAGACGAAACGAACCGAAAGTTCGCGACGAACCACAAAATCACATATCCGAATTGGCTGGCATGTCTGCAAGGACGTACTGGCAACCGAATTTCTTGACGACCATAGAGCATTGGAACCACCTGATCCCATCCCGAACTCAGCAGTGAAACGATGCATCGCCGATGGTAGTGTGGGGTTTCCCCATGTGAGAGTAGGTCATCGTCAAGATTCATTTCGCAAAACCCCTATCTGCGCGAGCAGGTAGGGGTTTTGTCTTTTCCGCGTCCCGAAAAGCATCGCCACCTCTGCTGTGGAATACACAACGTGGGAGCGGGCTTGCCCCGCGATAGGGCTGGTCCAGGCAAACGGATCTCACCGAGCAACCCAAAGCCCCAGGAAGCCGCTCCCACACGTTTATACTGCCCCGCATGCAAACGTTAACCTGGACGATCAAATGAAATCCTTTGACGACCTGCTAGCCGAAGCCAGTGCTGCAGATGTAACCGGCTGGGGCTTCGACTGGCTGGCAGGACGCGCCTCCGAGCAGCGTCCACCTTGGGGCTACGCCCAGCTCCTTGCACAGCGTCTGGATGGCGTACGCGCCGCGCTGGATCTCGATACCGGCGGCGGGGAGGTGCTAGGCGAGGCCCCACGCTTCCCGCCCCTCATGTGCGCAACTGAAGCCTGGCCACCCAACGCCCGCAAGGCGCAAGAGCACCTGGGGCCACGCGGCGTTGAAGTCATCGAGGTAGCCCCCGGCACAGCGCTCCCATTCGCCGACGCCTCGTTCGAGCTGGTTACCTCACGCCACCCGGTGAATCCCGACTGGCACCAGATCCATCGCGTCCTCCGACCTGGTGGACATTACTTCGCCCAGCACGTAGGCCCTGCCTCGGCTTTCGAACTGATCGAGCATTTCCTGGGGCCATTGCCACGTGAACGGCAAATGCGCGATCCGCGGGATGAGGTAGCAGCAGCGCAGGCAGCCGGGCTGACGGTGACTGACCTGCGTACAGCCCGCTGCCGCATGCTGTTCCATGATGTGGGCGCAGTCGTATGGATTCTTCGCAAATGCGTATGGTGGGTGCCGGACTTCTCTGTGCACAAGTACCGCGCTGAGTTGCTGGCCTTGGATAGCCAGATGCGCCAGGGCGAGCCTTTTGTCGCGCATTCGACCCGTCATCTCATTGAAGCGAGGCGTTGAGCTGGTAAAACGGCGCAGGCACAAGAACGACGCCTTAGGCGAGTTCTGAAGTGAAGTGTTATGGCGGTTTTTGCTTTCTCGTTTTTAGGAAATTTCCTTCCGCGTTGGCTGTTGCGAATCAATCCTGCCTAAGGCTACAGTCCCCAAGTCGCAGCAAAATCCGCGACCAGGTGTAGGAACCTGCTGGTAAACTTGGCGCACGCACTAGGCGCCCCATTGCAACGGCTGGCGCCTTTTTTGCGCCCGCTGCGATGTCATGGCGGCTGTGTGTGGGCAGGCTTCGGCCTGGCCGGGTTCCAAGTTTCCCGGTATTCCTACCCCATGCACAGCTGCCACCCAATCCCGTAGGAAGGATCGTGGTAGCTCCAAATCGCAAACTTGGAGTCTCATGCATGCTTATTCGCATTCTGAGCAGGATCCTCGCATCCGCTCTCCGCCGCCCAACCCGTGCGGCCAGCCCATCCCCAATGTTTTACCCGATCAACAGCCAGTCCCTCGCCGAACGTGCCAAGCGGGAGGTGTCCCATGACTGACCGTGAACGCCTGTCTACCCTCCAAAGCTACGTCTGGACTCTCGAGCTGCTAGGCGAGGCCCTGGTCCAGCATGACGAGGTGCTGGAGTGCGAGCACAACCCGCAACTGAGCTTCCGCAACACAGCGGGCATTCATCAGGCGATCCGAATCATCAGCCGGCTGGCCAGCGAGCAGTTCGCCAAGCTGGAGGCGATGAAGGAGGAGGGAAAGGTGACGGTATACTGCCGCCGAGGCACTGAATCCGAGGCATAAAAAAAGACGCCCTAGGGCGTCTTCTTCTTCGGATTTGGTGGAGCCGGGGGGATTTGAACCCCCGTCCGCCAGTACTCCGCTGTCGGTACTACATGCTTAGCCGTGTCTACTGATTTAATCCGCAGCCGCCCGACGGGCAGGGTGCTTTGGATGAGTTGGGTAAGTTTTAGTCGCTTCGCCCCCAACGTGCTGCACGACGATCCTGTTCTGTATGACAATCATTTCGGGTTTACAGGCATCCCCTGATGATTGCTGGACCCGAAGGTACCAGGAGTGCATGTCAGCTGCAATTAAGCAGCGAGAGCAGCACCGTAGTGGTCGTCATTGGCAACTATAGAAAGTTGCAACAGTGGATTTACGAGTTCTGTTACCAACTCGGCATGCACCTAGAGTTTCGCTACCGGCGTCGAATCCTAATCGGCCCCACACTCAGCTCTAGCTGAACGTGCCTTTCAGCACGCAAGGGCGAGTATACGCGCTTACGCGGGCGACGTCGACAGAAGGTTCGGCCGCCCGCGTGCGCGCAGGGCCTAGGTGCCGCTGCCACCGGCCGAGCCGCTGCCTTTCTCGGTCTTTTCCAGGCGCTCGAGCACCTTGCTGGTGATGGCGATGCATTCCTTGGTATCGCCTTTCGCCTGGGCGGCCTTGGCCTGGTCCACGTGCTCGGTGATGGCCTTGTCCAGGCCTTCGGAGGTGGCGCCGGCGGTGGCCATGCTGTCGTCGATCTTCTGCAGGTTCATGGCGCACAAGTCGTCGGCGGCGAATACAGGTGAGGCCAGCAGGGTCGCGGCCGCGAACAGGGCGGATAGCGCAGTACCTTTCATGGGAGTCTCCTCGTGAGGCCTCGGGAAGGTGGGCCTGATCGATGGACTGCGCGGGCTTGGGCGGGGTTCAATCGGGTTTGCCGCCCCTGTATCGCGGGGGCATGCCCGCTCCCGCGTGTATGGATCACCCACGCATTTCGCTCCCAGGGTTCTCGCACGCGCAAATAAAAAGCCCCGGCACGGGGCCGGGGCTCTTGCATCACGCTAACGCGATCACTCCTGGTTGGCCAGTTTGTGCTCGAGGTAGTGGATGTTGACGCCGCCTTTGCAGAAACCTTCATCACGCACCAGGTCGCGGTGCAGCGGGATGTTGGTCTTGATGCCGTCGACGACGATCTCGTCCAGGGCATTGCGCATGCGCGCCATGGCTTCGTCGCGGTCCTTGCCGTAGGTGATCAGCTTGCCGATCAACGAATCGTAGTTCGGCGGAACCGAGTAGCCGCTGTACAGGTGCGAATCGACGCGCACGCCGTTGCCGCCCGGGGCGTGGAAGTGCTTCACCTTGCCTGGGCTCGGGATGAACTTCTTCGGGTCTTCGGCGTTGATCCGGCACTCCAGCGAGTGGCCGCGGATCACTACGTCTTCCTGGCGGAACGACAGCTTGTTGCCAGCGGCGATGCTGAGCATCTCCTTGACGATGTCGATACCGGTGACCATTTCCGAAACCGGGTGCTCCACCTGAACACGGGTGTTCATCTCGATGAAGTAGAAACGGCCGTTCTCGTACAGGAACTCGAAGGTACCGGCACCGCGGTAGCCGATCTCGATGCACGCGTCGACGCAACGCTTGAAGACTTCCTGGCGGGCCTTCTCGTCGATGCCCGGGGCCGGAGCTTCTTCCAGTACCTTCTGGTGACGGCGCTGCAGCGAGCAGTCACGGTCGCCCAGGTGCACGGCGTTGCCCTGGCCGTCGGACAGGACCTGCACTTCCACGTGGCGTGGGTTGGTCAGGAACTTCTCCAGGTAGACCATCGGGTTGCCGAACGCGGCACCGGCTTCGGTGCGGGTCAGCTTGGCCGATTCGATCAGGTCTTCTTCCTTGTGCACCACGCGCATGCCGCGACCACCACCGCCACCGGCGGCCTTGATGATCACCGGGTAACCCACCTCGCGGGCGATCGCCAGCGCGGTTTCCGGATCTTCCGGCAGCGGGCCGTCGGAGCCTGGCACGGTCGGCACGCCCGACTTGATCATCGCTTCCTTGGCCGACACCTTGTCGCCCATCAGGCGGATGGTGTCGGCTTTCGGGCCGATGAAGATGTAACCGGAGTTTTCCACCTGCTCGGCGAAATCGGCGTTTTCCGCGAGGAAGCCGTAGCCTGGGTGGATGGCGGTGGCGCCTGTCACTTCGGCGGCGGCGATGATCGCCGGGATGTGCAGGTAGGATTCCTTGGACGATGCAGGGCCGATGCAGACCGATTCGTCTGCCAGGCCCAGGTGCATCAGTTCACGGTCGGCCGTGGAGTGCACGGCGACGGTCTTGATGCCCAGCTCTTTGCAGGCACGCAGGATCCGCAGGGCAATTTCCCCGCGGTTGGCGATCAGAACTTTTTCGAGCTTCCCAGACATCGTTGGCTCTCCGCGAATCAAACGATGGTGAACAGCGGCTGGTCGAACTCAACCGGCTGGCCGTCTTCTACCAGGATGGCTTCGATCACACCGCCGATATCGGATTCGATGTGGTTCATCATCTTCATGGCTTCGACGATGCACAGGGTGTCGCCCTTCTTCACGGCCTGGCCGACTTCTGCGTAGTTCGGCGAAGTTGGCGAAGGCTTGCGGTAGAAGGTGCCGACCATCGGCGAACGGATCACGGTGCCTTTCAGGGCAGGTGCGGCGGCAGCGGCTTCAGCGGCCGGGGCGGCAGCGGCGGCAACCGGGGCTGCGGCAGGCGCGGCGGCCATTGGCGCGGGTGCGTAGAACTGCTGGGCGGCCGGGGTCTTGCTGTGACGGCTGATGCGAACGGACTCTTCGCCTTCCTTGATCTCCAGTTCGTCGATGCCGGACTCTTCCAGCAGTTCGATCAGCTTTTTGACTTTACGGATATCCATTAATCAGCAACTCCCAAGGTTCGGTCGGGGACGTATTTTAAAACGTGTCGAAAACGTTTCTTCATGAGCCTCGGCCCTAAAGGGCCAAGGCCTTGTGTCATCAGGGCTGTGCGTTGGCAGCCAGGTGTTCCAGCGCGGACTCCAGGGCCAACCGGTAACCGGTGGCTCCGAGGCCGCAGATCACCCCTACGGCAACATCCGAAAAGTAGGAGTGGTGACGGAACGGCTCGCGTTTGTGCACGTTGGAAAGGTGCACTTCGATGAATGGGATGCTCACCGCGAGCAATGCGTCACGTAATGCGACGCTGGTGTGGGTGAAAGCGGCCGGATTGATCAGGATGAAGTCCACGCCTTCGTTGCGCGCGGCGTGGATGCGGTCGATCAATTCGTACTCGGCATTGCTCTGCAGGTATTGCAGATGGTGGCCGGCGGCGCGGGCGCGCTGCTCCAGGTCCTGATTGATCTGAGCCAGGGTGGCGGCGCCATAATGCCCCGGTTCGCGGGTCCCGAGCAGGTTCAGGTTGGGGCCGTGCAGCACCAGTAGGGTTGCCATCTGCGGTTCCTTGGTTTTGTAGGGCAATTCGACATAGCGCGGCGACTATGCCGCAACAGGCGCTGAGTGTCCAGTTCCCGGCAATAGCCAGCACGATGTCCGAGATTCACGCAAAGTATGTGACCGGATGACTGACTTTGGTCACTCACCAGCGGGTTTTTCAGAGGCTGGGGAAGTTATAGACCGAGTTGGCCGCGCACGCGCGCCAGAACCTGGGCAAAATCGCCGGCGTTTATCTCGCCAATCACCCGATCGCTGGTCATTTCGCTGCCGTTCGCCGCAAAGAACATCAACGCGGGCGGGCCGAACAGGCGGTAGCGGTCGAGCAGGGCGCGCTGTTCGGCATTGCTTTCGGTGATGTCGAAGCGCAGCAGGCGGAAGGCGCCGAGTTGCGTCTCGACCTGCGGCGCGTTGAGCACCTCGTGCTCGATCACCTTGCAGCTGATGCACCAGTCGGCGTACCAGTCGAGCAGCACTGGCTGGCCGGCGGCCTTGGCCTCGGCCAGGGCCGCATCGAGGGCGGCGGGGCTGGTGATGGTCTGCCAGGCGTCGGCCTTGGCCGCAGCGGGGCTGCCGGCCACGCTGGGTGGCGGCAGTGGGCGCAGTGGGTCGCCCTGGCCGCTCAGGGCGCCATACCAGCAGGCCAGGGCGTAGACCAGCAGCGCCAGGCCGAGCAGTTGCGCCAGGCGCTGGCGCGGGGTTTTCACCACGAACTCCAGGGCGCCGAGGAACAGCGCCACGCCGGCGGCCAGCAGGCCGATCAGCAGCAGGGTGACGGGCCCCGGCAGCACACGACTGAGCAGGCCGATGGCCAGGCCCAGCAGCAACACGCCGATGGCGTTCTTCACCGTGTTCATCCACGGCCCGCTCTTGGGCAGCCAGGCGGCGCCACCGGTGGCGACCAGCAACAGTGGCGCGCCCATGCCCAGGCCAAGGGCAAACAGTTTCAGGGCGCCGCCCAGCGCGTCGCCGCTGGCGCTGATGTACAGCAGCGCACCGGCCAGCGGTGCCGACACGCAGGGCGAGACCAGCAGGCTGGACAGCACACCGAGCACCGCCGCGCCCAGCAGCGAGCCACCCTTGGTGCGGTGGGCGAGGCTGTCCAGGCGGCTGCTCAAAGCCTGCGGCAGCTTGAGATCGAACAGGCCGAACATGGCCAGGGCGAACAGCACGAAGAACGCGGCGAACGGCACCAGCACCCAGGCCGACTGCAGGCGCGCCTGCAGGTTCAGGCCGGCGCCGAACATGCCCATCAGTGCACCCAGCACGGCGAAGCTCGCCGCCATCGGCAGCACATACGCCAGCGACAGCGACAGGCCACGCAAGCCGCCGACCTGGCCGCGCAGCACCACGCCGGAGAGGATCGGCAGCATCGGCAGCACGCACGGGGTGAAGGTCAGGCCGACACCAGCGAGGAAGAACAGCAGCAGCGACCTCCAGGTCCAGCCCTGCTCGGCGCTTGCCGGCAGCGGGGCGCCCTGGCCGTCGATGCTCAGGCGCGCGGTTTCCGGTGGGTAGCACAGGCCTTTATCGGCGCAGCCCTGGTAACCCACCAGCAGGGTGAAGGCGCGCGGGTCGTTGCGCGGCAGTTCGATGTCGAGCACGCCGTGGTACACCTCGACATCGCCGAAGAACTCGTCGTGCTTGGCCTCGCCCTGGGGGATGTTCGGCGCGCCGAGCTTGATGTCCGCAGGCTCGGTGCGGAACTGGAAGCGGTGGCGGTAGAGGTAATAGCCGTCGGTGGCGACGAAGCGCAGCTTGACGGTCTGGGTGTCGGTCTCGATCAGGCTGAGCTTGAAGGCTTCGTGCACCGGGAGGAAGTCGGCGCTGTTGGACGCGGCGCCGAGGGTGGCGCTGGGGCGGTTGTCGAGCAGGCCGGTGGCGAACGCAGGGCTGGCCAGCAGCAGGAACAACAGGAAAAACAGGCGGCGCATGGCGGACTCGCGAGGTGGAACGTGGCGGCATGATAGCGGACTTGGCGAGGCTATGGGCCATCGCGGCGGTGCGGCGACCCGACTAGCCCCGCGATGTAATCAAAGCCGGAACGCCCGCACCGCCGTGTTCAACTCACCGCCCAGCTTGAGCAACTGCTCGCCCTGCTCACGCCCTTCGCCAATACGCTGCAGGTTGTCCTCGCCCAACTCGTGAATCCGCTCGCTGTGATCACGAATCTCGCTCACCGCCCCGGTCTGCTGCGCGGTCACATCGGCGATGCGCACCGCCGTGTCGGAAATGGTGCGGATGGCGCTGACGATCGCCTCCAGCGCACCATCGGCCGACTGTGCCTGGTTGGCCGTGGCCTCGGCGTGCTCCAGCTGGGTGCGCATGCCGTCCACCGAATCGCGGGCGGCTTGCTGCAGGCGGTCGATCAGCGCCTGGATCTCGCCGGTGGCGCCAGTGGTGCGCTGTGCCAGCGAGCGCACTTCGTCGGCCACCACGGCGAAGCCACGGCCCATCTCGCCGGCCCGGGCCGCTTCGATGGCGGCGTTGAGCGCCAGCAGGTTGGTCTGCTCGGCAATCGCGCGAATCACCGTGAGCACGCCACCGATGGTCGCCGACTCTTGCGCCAGTTGCTCGATCATCCGGGCGTTGCCCTGCACCTCGTCGACCAGCGCGCGCAGGCCGGACAGGCTCTGGCCGATCACCGTCTGGCCCTGCTCCACGGCCCGGCCGGCATCGCGGCTGGCCTCGGCGGCGGAGCTGGCATCGCCGGCCACCTGCTGGATGGTCGCCTCCAGCTCGCCCAGGGCGTCGCGGATCTGCGCCGTGTCGCCGGCCTGGCGTTCGGCGCCGTCGTGCAGGGCGCTGCTCATGCCGGCCAGGGCATGGCTGCTGCCGGCCACCTGTTCGGCGTTGTGACGGATGGTGCCGACCAGCTCCACCAGGTACTGGCGCAGGCGGTTCAGCGATTCCTGGATATCGTGCAGCTCGCGGTTGGTGCGGCCCAGGGCGATGGCTTGGGCGAAGTCGCCCTCGGCCCAGCGCGACAGCGCCGGCGCCAGGCTGGTGAGGGTGCGTGCCAGGCGACGTTGCAGGGTATCGATGAGCAGGGCGATCAGCAGGATCAGGCCGATCATCAGGCCCTGGATCAGCCGTACCTCGCCAGCGATGGTGGCGTGCAGGCCGCGCACCTCGGGCTCGAGGCCGGCGATGGCCTGCTGCACCGCCTCCAGGCGCTCACTGGTGCTGGCGGCCAGGCTGGCGCGGCGCTCGATCTGCTCGCGGGTACGCTGCAGTTCGGCAGGGTAGCGGCCGAGCAAGCTGTGCAGCTCGCGCTTCAGGCCCACGGCGACGTCTTCCTGCTCGGCGCTGGCTTGCGACTCCAGGCCCATCATCGCGGCGAAGTCATCGGCATTGGATTCGGCGGCGCGGGTCACCCCCAGCAGCGGCAGGCCGTCGATGGCCTGGGCCTGGGCGGCGATCAACTGAAGTTCGCGGTCCACTTCGTCGGCCAGCTCGGCGCGGCCGCTGCTCACCAGCTTGTCGCGGGCCAGGGACAGGCGCCCCAGGTGAAGCGAGGCTTCCAGCAGCGGCGTCAGGTAACGACTGGCGTCGGCGTTGCCGCTGTCACGGGCATAGCCGGCCAGTTGCTCAAGGTTTGCCCCCAGCTCCCGTTCGGCTTGCAGCAGCAAGGCCTGGGGATCGCCGGCCAGCTTGCCGGCGGCGAGCAGTTCGTTGGCGGTGAAGCCCTGCAGGCTGTCGAGGCTCGGGCGCAGCTTGGCCGACAGAGGCCCGGGCCAGTCGGCCAGGGCTGCCTGCAATTGCGTGTTGGCCTCCATGGCCGCCGCGTGGCGCAGGGCGTCGCCGCTGCCCAGGTAGGCCTGGATGTTGCGCGCGGCATCGTTCTGGAACTGCTGGGACAGGCCCAGGTAGCGCTCCATCAGTTGATAGGGACGTTCCAGGGCGCGTTGCGACCACCACAGGGTCGCGCCCAGGGCAATACATACGGTCACCAGCAACAGGGTGTTGAAATTGGTCAGCCACTTCAGGCGCATAGCCGCGAACTTCCTGCGGAGGGGGAGTGGAGAAGTCGGGCCTGAAGTTATTGCGATTTTGTGACGGGGTGATGACGACGGCGGGTTGGCGCCATAAAAAAGTGGCACAGTGCCGGTATGGTGCCCTGCGATAAGCTAAGGCTCGACCCGCACCACGCAGTTGCGCCCGGCGTGTTTGGCGCGGTACAGCGCCTCGTCCGCGGCGCTGGCCATGGTCAGCGCGTCGAGCTGCTCGTCCAGCTGCACCACCCCGGCGCTGAAGGTGCATTGCAGGTCGTGGGGCTGGGCCGGGTAATGGATCTCGGCAAAGCGTCGACGGATTTCGTCGAGCACCTTGTGCGCCGCTTCCAGTCCGGTATTGGGCATGACGATGGCGAATTCCTCGCCACCGTAGCGACCAATGAAGTCGGTCTTGCGCAGCCGCTGCTTGAGGAACAGCGCCAGGCTCTTGATCACCCGGTCGCCCATGGGGTGGCCGTGGCGGTCGTTGATTTTCTTGAAGTGATCGATGTCGAGCATGGCGAAGCTCAGGGGCTGCACCTCGCGGCGGGCGCGGAAGCTGCAGTCCTCGAGCAGTTGCAGGATGTGGGTGTGGTTGTACAGCCCGGTGAGGCTGTCGCGCACCATCCGTGCCTTGAGGTGGCGGGCGCGGGCGGCGCGGTTGCGCACGGTGGTCACCAGGTGCCGCGAGCGGATCGGCTTGGTCAGGAAGTCGTCGCCGCCCTCGCTCATGGCGTCGAGCTGCTTGTCCAGGTCGTCCTCGGCCGAAAGGTAGATGATCGGCACGCTCACGTAGCGGTCGTTGTGGCGGATCACCTTGGCCAGCTCCGGGCCGGTGCACGCGGGCATGTACATGTCGAGGATGATCAGGTCGGGCTGGAAGTCGGCCAGCTCGCTCATGGTGCGGATCGGCTCGGTGAGGACGCGGGTGATGATCCCGGCGCTGTTGAGCGTTCGCTCGGTGTGCAGGGCCTGGGCCCGGGAGTCGTCGATCACCAGCACGCGGAACGGGTCGTACTGGGTGGCGCTGGTCAGCAGTTCGAGCTTCTCCAGCAGGCTGGAGGCGTCCAGGGTGCCGGTGAGGAACTCCTGGCCGCCAGCGCGTACCGCGGCCAGGCGGGTCGGGGTGTCGGTTTCATGCAGGCTGAAGAACAGCAGCGGCACCGGTTGTTCCAGGCCTTGCTGGGCCTGGGCCGCCAGTTGCAGGCCGATGCCGGCGCCGGTGAAGTCGACGTCCATGACGATCGCTGACGGCAGGCGCTCGCTCATCGACGCCTGGAACGCCTCGGCGCTGCACAGCGCCTGCACGCTGAGGCCGAAGAACTCCAGTTGCTGGGCCAGGCGTTCGGCGCGGTCATGGTCCTGCAGCACGATGTACACCGGTTTGCGCAGCGGCGGCAGAGGCACGTTGTCGAGCTGGTCGCCCTTGCGCAGGCCGGTGCGTGACAGGCGCTGCATGAGGCGGTTGAGTTCGCTGATCAGTTCCGAGTTCAGGCGAGCGCTGTTGGCTTCGATGGCGCGCAGGGTCTGGCCGATGGCCGTGGACAGGCTGCCATGCTCGGGCTGTTCGAAGCGTTCGGCATAGCGCTGCAGGCGCAGGTTGGCCTCGCACAGTTCGCCCAGGTCGCCGCTGGACCACTCGCCTCGCTGCAGGCGCTGCCAGATTTCGAGGATCTGCCGGGCCTGGTGGATCACCCGCTGGGCAAAATGCTGCTTGAGGCGTTCGTGGCTCGGCTCGGCTGGCTGGGTCATGTCCTGACTACTTATGAGTGGGAGGGCGCAGGTTCAATGATGGCTCTATGCTAGCACCGCTTTTCCGACAAGCGAGTGCCTCGGGTCAACAAAGTGTTAAGGGACGGTAATTCAGTTGCTGACCTGTTGGTCGCTTATACGAATGGCGGTGTCTGCTTTATAGTGCTGCCACCTGGGTTTGTCGTGGCACCCTGGCCGAGGCCTGTGGTCCAAACCCTGAACCGTTCGTGACTGATTAAGGACAATGCCATGCTGGATTGGAAAAACCGCGAGGCCAAGGCCGAGCCCCGCGAGCGGGTCGAAACCCGCGGCGCCGCTACCCGTAGCTATGTTGGCGGCCTGTGGAGCCGTGCCCTGGGCACCCTGATCGGCCTCTACCTGCTGGTGTGCATCGGCCTGGGCTGGTACTGGAGCCAGGAGCCCGAGCTGTTCCCGGTGCAGCAGAACGCCCAGGCCGCCGCCGAGCGCAACGGCCAGCAGATGGTGATCGGCTACACCACCATCGAAACCCTCAAGACCGTCGCCGGCACCCTGCTCGACAAGCCGGGTGGCTACATCTCCAACGACCGTTTCCCCCCAGGGCTGTGGATGGACAACATGCCGAGCTGGGAATACGGCGTGCTGGTCCAGGTGCGTGACCTGTCCCGCGCTCTGCGCAAAGACTTCGCCCGGTCGCAGTCGCAATCGACCGAGGACGCCGACCTGGCCAAGGCCGAGCCGCGCTTCAACTTCGACAACAAGAGCTGGATCCTGCCGTCGAGCGAGTCGGAGTTCGAAGAGGGCATCAAGTCGCTGAACCGCTATCAGGTGCGCCTGGCCAAGGGCGACCAGGGCGCGATCTTCTACACCCGCGCCGACAACCTGAACAACTGGCTGGGCGACGTCGCCACCCGCCTGGGCTCGCTGTCGCAGCGCTTGTCGGCCAGTGTTGGCCGGGTCAAGCTCAACAACACCCTGAAGACCGAATCCGTGGCCCCGGGCCAGGCGCCACAGGTCGACGAGGAAGTGGTCGAGACCCCATGGCTGCAGATCGACAACGTGTTCTACGAAGCCCGTGGCCAGGCCTGGGCGCTGTCGCACCTGCTGCGCGCCATCGAGGTCGACTTCGCCGACGTGCTGGCGAAGAAGAACGCCACGGTCAGCGTGCGGCAGATCATCCGCGAGCTGGAAGCCTCGCAGGAAGCGCTGTGGAGCCCGATGGTGCTCAACGGCAGTGGTTTCGGCATGTGGGCCAACCACTCGCTGGTGATGGCCAACTACATCTCCCGGGCCAACGCTGCGGTCATCGACCTGCGCCAACTGCTGTCCCAGGGCTGAGATGCCGGTCAATCCTGCCGAGGTCGCGCACCGCGCGGCCTCCGACGCCGAGCTGGTGGCCTGGGTCGATGAGCATGACCAACTGCTCGGCGCCCTGCCACGGGCTGAATTGCGCGAGCGCGGCCTGATCGGGCGCTGCACCTTCATCCTGCTGTTCAACAGCGCAGGCGACTTGTGCGTGCACCGGCGCACCCTGAGCAAGGCGCTGTATCCCGGCTACTGGGATGTGGCGGCGGGGGGAATGGTCGGGGTGCAGGAGTCCTATGCCGAATCCGCGGCCCGGGAGCTGGCCGAGGAACTGGGAGTGAGCGGCGTCGAGCTGCGCTTCCACGAGACGTTCTACTTCGAGCAGCCGGGCAACCGCCTGTGGGGCGCCGTGTTTTCCGCGGTGTGGGATGGGGCGTTGCGCCTGCAGCCCGAGGAGGTCAGCGAGGCGCGGTTCATCAATGTCGAGCAGGCCTTGGCGGAAAGTGCAACGCTGCCGTATTGCCCGGACTCGCTGGTGGCGTTGCAGCGCTATCAGGCTGCCCCGCAATGAAGTCGCAAAACTTTCGTAAAATGGCGCAATCCTGTACTTAGCAACAGGCGGATTTATCGTTACACTGCGCGCCCTTTTCGGGCTGCCGCACAACCTTGCGGCAGTAGCGCCGCCCCTGCCAGAGTGGGGCATCGCGGTCGGCTCCCGCCGACCAGTTTTTTGTCCTCGGCACAGAGGAACAAAAGTGGCCAAGAAAGCTTCTTCCTTTTCCGCCCTGGGCGGTCTCGTCTTTTCCACCGATGCCGGTCGGCACTGTCCCGACTGCAGCAAACCGGTGGACGACTGTATCTGCAAGCAGCAGGTCATCCCCGAGGGGGATGGCATTGCCCGCGTGCGCCGTGAAAGCAAAGGCCGTGGCGGCAAGACCGTGACCACCATCACGGGCGTCCCCCTGGCCTTGGAACCGCTCAAGGAGCTCGCCAGCACGCTCAAGCGTCGTTGCGGCACCGGCGGCGCGCTCAAGGACGGGGTCATTGAAATCCAGGGCGATCACGTCGAGCTGTTGCTCGCCGAGCTGATCAAGCAGGGTTTCAAGGCGAAGAAATCCGGCGGCTGAGTGCAGCCGCGCGATTTTTTGCCCAGCGCTTTCTAAACTCGTTCCCGTGGGCAGGGTCTATGCCTGACACGGAAGAATCGTCATTTTCAGTATTTACACTGCCAGCGCCCCGAGGTGGGGCAGTGTTTCGACTTTTCATACAGGGGACTTGAATGTCCGTACGACGCACACGCAAAGACGATGGTAGCCAGTGGACCGTGGCCGACAGCCGCAGTGTTTATGGCATCCGCCATTGGGGCGCAGGTTATTTCGCCATCAATGACGCCGGGCGCGTCGAAGTGCGCCCCAACGGCCCGGACAGCGCGCCGATCGACCTCTTCGAACAGGTCCAGGAACTGCGCCAGAGCGGCCTGTCGCTGCCGCTGCTGGTGCGTTTCCCCGACATCCTGCAGGACCGCGTGCGCCAGCTGACCGGCGCCTTCGACGCCAACATCGCCCGCCTCGAGTACCAGAGCCAGTACACCGCGCTGTATCCGATCAAGGTCAACCAGCAGGAAGCGGTGGTCGAGAACATCATCGCCACCCAGAACGTCTCCATCGGCCTGGAAGCCGGCTCCAAGCCTGAGCTGCTGGCTGTGCTGGCGCTGGCGCCGAAGGGCGGCACCATCGTCTGCAACGGCTACAAGGACCGCGAGTTCATCCGCCTGGCGCTGATGGGCCAGAAGCTTGGCCACAACGTGTTCATCGTGATCGAGAAAGAGTCCGAGGTCGCCCTGGTGATCGAGGAGGCCGCGGAGCTCAAGGTCAAGCCACAGGTCGGCCTGCGCGTGCGCCTGTCGTCGCTGGCGTCGAGCAAGTGGGCCGACACCGGCGGCGAGAAATCCAAGTTCGGCCTGTCTGCCGCCCAACTGATCTCGGTGGTGCAGCGTTTCCGTGACGCTGGGCTCGACCAGGGCATCCGCCTGCTGCACTTCCACATGGGCTCGCAGATCGCCAATCTGGCCGACTACCAGCACGGCTTCAAGGAAGCCATCCGCTATTACGGCGAGTTGCGCGCCCTGGGCCTGCCGGTCGATCACATCGACGTCGGCGGCGGCCTGGGCGTCGACTACGACGGCACCCACTCGCGCAACGCCAGCTCGATCAACTACGACATGGACGACTACGCCGGCGTGGTGGTCGGGATGCTCAAGGAGTTCTGCGACGCGCAGGGCCTGCCGCACCCGCACATCTTCTCCGAGAGCGGCCGCTCGCTCACCGCGCACCACGCCATGCTGGTGATCCAGGTAACCGACGTCGAGAGCCACAACGACGAAGTGCCGACCATCGAAAACAAGGAAAGCCTGCCCGAGACCGTGCAGTGGCTGGCCGACCTGCTCGGCCCGACCGATATCGAGATGGTCACCGAGACCTACTGGCGCGCCACCCACTACATGGGCGACGTGGCCGCGCAGTACGCCGACGGCAAGCTGACCCTGGCCGAGAAGGCCCTGGCCGAGCAGTGCTACTTCGCCGTGTGCCGGCGCCTGCACAACTCGCTCAAGGCTCGTCAGCGCTCGCACCGCCAGGTGCTGGACGAACTCAACGACAAGCTGGCCGACAAGTACATCTGCAACTTCTCGGTGTTCCAGAGCCTGCCCGACACCTGGGCCATCGGCCAGGTGCTGCCGATCATCCCGCTGCACCGCCTGGACGAAGAGCCGCTGCGCCGCGCCGTGCTGCAGGACCTGACCTGTGACTCCGACGGCAAGATCAACCAGTACGTCGACGAGCAGAGCATCGAGACCAGCATGCCGGTGCACGCGGTCAAGGAAGGTGAGGACTACCTGCTCGGCGTGTTCCTGGTCGGCGCCTACCAGGAGATCCTCGGCGACATGCACAACCTGTTCGGTGACACCGACTCGGTGAACATCTACCAGAACGCCGATGGCAGCGTGTACCACGCCGGTATCGAGACCCACGACACCATCGAGGACATGCTGCGCTACGTGCATCTGTCGCCGGAGGAGTTGATGACCCACTACCGCGACAAGGTCGCCAGCGCCAGGATCACCGCCCGCGAGCGTACCCAGTACCTCGACGCGCTGCGCCTGGGGCTGACCCGGTCCTCGTACCTGTCGTCCTGATCGTGTCCGGGTCGCCATGCGGCCCTTTGGCACAGATGCCGCCACGGGTGATCACCTGTGGCGGCAGCCTTCAGGCGGTGCTGCCCAAGCGCTCGACAAGCAGGGCGGCGTAGCCAGGCAATGCACTGAAATCCCGCGAGCACAGCAGCAAGCTGCGCTTCGCCCAGGCCTCCTGCAAGGCGACCCAGCGCAGCGGCAAGCTGTGCTCCCAGCGGCGCACCGAGGTCAGCGGGACCACTGCCACCCCCGCGCCACCTGCGACCATCCTGATCACCCCATCGAATCCTTCGGCGCGAACGCGCACCTGCATCCGTTTGCCGAGACGCAGGGCCTGTTCCTCCAGATGCAGCGCCAGGGCGCTGTCGGCACCCAGCCCCACATACCCATGGGCAAGGCTGGCGTTGAAGTCTGCCCGGTCGCTGGCCGCCAGCGGGTGCTCGCGCGGCATCACCAGCACCAGTGGATCGTCGCGAAACGGTAGGGTCTGCAGGGTTGCGCAGGGCGCGGCATTCGAGACGATACCCAGGTCCGCCATGCCCTGGCTGATCGCCTGGACGATATGCAGGCTGGGCAGTTCCTGGATATCCACGCTCACCCCCGGATGCTCGGCCAGGTAGCTCGCCAGCAGCTCCGGCAGGTACTCGGTCAGCGCCGCGGTGTTGCACAGCAGGCGCACCTGGCCTTGCAGGCCGTGGGCGTATTGCCCGAGGTCGAACTGCAGGCGCTCGACCTGCTGCGCGATCAGCCGCGCATGCTGCAGCAAGGCCTGGCCGGCGGGCGTGGGCAGCACGCCGCGGCGGTTGCGTTCGAGCAGGGGAATGCCCAGCGAGGCCTCCATGGCGCGAATGCGCGCACTGGCGGCCGGCAGCGAGAGGTGGCTGCGCCGGGCGCCGGCGGTGATGTTGCCGCTTTCAACGGTGTGCTGGAACAGCTTGAGGTCGATCAGGTCGAAATGCATCTGCCTCTGTCCTGGCAAGAGTCTGCCTGAGTATATGGCAGATTTTCAGCGCGCTTGCCGCACGGCAGGATGGTGGCCATGAATACCTTCCTGGCGTTTTATCAGAACATCGGCCCGGCGCTGTCTTTGCTGGTGATCCTGACCTTTTTCCTGGCCGGCGCGGTCAAGGGTGTCATCGGCCTGGGGTTGCCGACCGTCGCCATGGGATTGCTTGGCCTGGCTATGGCTCCGGCGCAGGCTGCGGCGCTGCTGATCGTGCCATCGACCTTGACCAACCTCTGGCAGCTGGCGGCGGGCGGCCACCTGCTCGCGCTGCTGCGCCGCCTGGGCGGGATGCTGACGATGATCTTCATCGGCACCCTGCTGGGCAGCGTCTGGCTGGGGATCGACAGCGGTCCGTGGGCGGCCCATGGCCTGGGCGCCGCTTTGCTGGTCTATGCCCTCTATGGCCTGGTCGGCCCAGGGCTGCGCGTGGCACCGGCCAGGGAGGCCTGGCTGGGGCCGCTCTGCGGGTTGCTCACGGGCGTGGTGACGGCCGCCACCGGCGTGTTCGTCATGCCCGCGGTGCCCTACCTGCAGGGCCTGGGCCTGAGCCGCGACGAGCTGGTCCAGGCGCTGGGCCTGTCGTTCACCGTCTCGACCCTTGCACTGGCGGTCGGCCTGGCCGGGCAGGACGCCCTGGGTGGCCAGGCCCTGGGGGCTTCACTGCTGGTGTTGGCACCGGCTTTGCTGGGCATGTTCGCCGGCCAGTGGCTGCGCGGACGGATCAGCGCAGCGCTGTTCAAGCGCTGCTTCTTCATCGGCCTTGCGCTGCTGGGCGGGCACCTGCTGGTCAACGGCTAGCGGAAGAGGCGCTGAGCATGTCGATCATCTGGATATCGAAATCGCGCTCCAGGTAATCCATGCGTTTTTCGAAGAAGGCACGCATATGTGGCAGTGCCGAATGCTCGTCCAGCGCGTCCTTGCTGGCCCACACCTCGAAGAACACGAACAGGCTCGGGTCTGCCTTGTCGCGCAGCATGTGGTACTCGATGCAGCCCGGTTCCTGGCGGCTCGGCTCCACGTAAGGACGGAACAGTTGTTCGAAGGCCTCGGCCTGCTCCGGGCGGGTCTTGGCTTTGAGAATGAAAGCGTATTGCTCGGTCATGGGAAAACGCTCTGTAAGGGGAGTGAGCAAATTCTAAATCAACAATATGCTTACCATTCGTGATTTACAGGCAAAAGAATTTTGCCCTGCCCTGGCTGTTTCCCCGCCGCCTGGTTGCCTAACCTGCCGGCAACTTCACTTACAGGGCTGACCCTCCCATGAAAAAGATTCTCCTGCTCAACGGCGGTAAACGCTTCGCCCATTCCGACGGCCGTCTCAACCAGACCCTGCACGATGCCGCACTGGCCCATCTGGACCGCGCCGGTTTCGATGTGCGGGAAACCTTCATCGACGGCGGCTACGACGTCCAGGCCGAGGTGGAGAAGTTCCTCTGGGCGGATGTAGTGATCTACCAGATGCCCGGTTGGTGGATGGGCGCGCCTTGGACCGTGAAGAAGTACATCGACGACGTGTTCACCGCCGGCCACGGCAGCCTTTACGCCAACGATGGCCGTACCCGTTCGGACGCCTCGCAGAAGTACGGCAGCGGCGGCCTGGTGCAGGGCAAGCAATACATGCTGTCGCTGACCTGGAACGCGCCGCAGCAGGCGTTCGACGACCCCAGCGATTTCTTCGAGGGCAAGGGCGTGGACGCGGTGTACTTCCCGTTCCACAAGGCCAACCAGTTCCTCGGCATGACGGGCCTGCCGACCTACCTGGCCGTGGACGTGATGAAGCGCCCGGATGTGCCGGCGGCGCTGGCAGCTTATGAAAAACACCTGGACGCGGTGTTTGGCAAGGCCAACTGATTTCCCGAGCGCGCGGCCCGTGGCAGCGGGCTTGCCCCGCGATCACCGCAGCTGCTTGCATACCGCTCGCTCGCCCGCTATGAATCACGGCATCCACCTGCCAAGGCCATCCGCGTGAAAACCCGATCCGAAGAACTCCAGGTATTTGTCGCCGTCATCGACAGCGGCTCGATCTCCGCCGCCGCGGAGCAGATCGGCCAGACACCCTCCGCAGTCAGCCGCACCCTGTCGCGCCTGGAGGGCAAGCTCGGTACCACGCTGGTCAACCGCACTACGCGGCGCATGGACCTGACCGAGGAAGGGCGTTTCTTCCTGGAGCGCGCCCGGGCGATCCTCGAGCAGATGGACGACATGGAAGAGCGCCTCTCGCTGAACCGCCAGACCCCGACCGGGCGCCTGCGCATCAACGCCGCCGCGCCGTTCATGCTGCACGCGATCCTGCCGTGGATCGGCGAGTTCCGTCAGCAGTACCCCGGCATCGAGCTGGAGCTGAACACCGACGACCTGATCATCGACCTGCTGGAGCAAAGCACCGACGTGGCCATCCGCATCGGCGAACTGGCCGACTCCAGCCTGCATGCCCGTTCGCTCGGCTGCAGCCCGGTGCAGGTGCTTGCCAGCCCCGACTACCTGGCTCGGCATGGCACGCCGCAGCGGGTCGAGGATCTCGAGGCCCATTGCCTGCTCGGCTTTAGCACCCTCGAGTCGCTCAACCAGTGGCCACTGCGCCATGCCCAGGGCGACCGCTGGGCGATCCGCCCGCAGCTGGTCGCCTCGAGCGGCGAGACCTTGCGTCAGCTGGCCATCGCCGGCGAGGGCATGGTCAGCCTGTCGCACTTCATGACCCACGAGGACATCCGCGCCGGCCGGCTGAACGTGATCCTCGCCGAGCACAACAATGGCTATCGCCAGCCGATCCACGCGGTCTACTACCGCAATACCCAGCTGGCCCTGCGCATCCAGTGCTTTCTCGATTTCATCCAGAAAAAGCTGGCGGTCTATGCCTGCTGAGTTGCCTGAACGCGACAGGGTCTGCCCGTCGGCGGCGTGAAACGACCGGGGTGTTTGCTTAGTGACAGGGCTTCGGCCTTAATGACTGATCAACAAAAACAACACCAAGGAAGTGCGCATGCGTATTGTCATGTTCCAGCCCCTGGCCCTCGGGGCCGCGATCCTGAGCTGCTCCTCCGCCTTTGCCGTGACGCTTGAAGGCGGCGCGGTGGCCGCGCCTGATCAATATGGCGCACAGGTGGCCGCCGACATCCTCAAGAAGGGCGGCAACGCGGTGGACGCCGCCGTCGCCACCGCCTTCACCCTGGCGGTGACCTACCCCGAGGCCGGCAACATCGGCGGCGGTGGCTTCATGACCCTGTTCGTCGACGGCAAACCCTACTTCCTCGACTACCGCGAAGTGGCGCCCAAGGCCGCGACCAAGACCATGTACCTGGACGACAAGGGCGAGGTGATCGAGAACCTCAGCCTGGTCGGCGTGCGCGCCGCCGGTGTGCCGGGCACGGTGATGGGGCTGTGGGAGGCGCATCAGAAGTTCGGCAAGCTCAAGTGGAGCGAGCTGCTGACCCCGGCCATCGGCTATGCGCAGAACGGTTTCAAAATTGCCCAGAAGCAGTACCAGTACCGTGATGACGCCCAGGGCCTGTTCAAGACCGCGACCAACTTCAACGACTACTTCGGCAGCATGAAGGTCGGCGAGCTGTTCAAGCAACCGGAGCTGGCGCAGACCCTCGAGCGCATTGCCGACAAGGGCGTCAGCGAGTTCTACCAGGGCAAGACCGCCGACTTGCTGGTGGCGCAGATGCAGGCCGACAAGGGCCTGATCAGCAAGGACGACCTCAAGGACTACAAGGCCGTGTGGCGCGACCCGATCGCCATCAACTGGCGCGGCAACGTGGTCTACACCGCGCCGCCGCCAAGCTCAGGCGGCGTCGCCCTGGCCCAGCTGCTGGGGATCAAGGAAGACCGCGCGGCGGACTTCAAGGGCGTCGAGCACAACTCCGCCAAGTACATCCACCTGCTGGCCGAGATCGAGAAGCGCGTGTTCGCCGACCGCGCCGACTATCTCGGCGATCCGGCCTTCACCAAGGTTCCGGTCGACCAGCTGGTGGCCAAGGATTACCTGGCCAAGCGTGCCGCCCAGGTCAACCCGAACGCGATTTCCGCAACCGACCAGGTCAAGCCGGGGCTGGAACCGCACCAGACCACCCACTTCTCCATCGTCGACAAGCAGGGCAACGCGGTGAGCAACACCTACACCCTCAACCTCGACTACGGCAGCGGCGTGGTGGTCAAGGGCGCGGGCTTCCTGCTCAACGACGAGATGGACGACTTCAGCGCCAAGCCGGGCGCGGCCAACGCCTTTGGCGTGGTCGGCGGCGACGCCAATGCCATCGCGCCGGGCAAGCGCATGCTCTCGTCGATGAGCCCGAGCCTGGTGGCGCGTGACGGCAAGGTGGTGCTGGTGCTGGGCACCCCGGGCGGTTCGCGGATCTTCACCTCGATCTTCCAGGTGATGAACAACCTGTACGACTTCGGCATGCCGCTGGAGAAAGCCGTGGCGGCGCAGCGCGTGCATCACCAGTTGCTGCCCAAGGACACCATCTACTTCGACAGCTATGCGCCGCTCAAGGGGCAGGTGGCTGACGACCTGAAGAAGATGGGCTACGTGCTGGAGGACCAGGGCTGGGAGATGGGCGACATCCAGGCGATCCGGGTCACCGGCGAGAAGCTGGAGACGGCGTCTGATCCGCGCGGGCGCGGGGTGGGGATGATCGTCAAGTAACCCGAGGCAGAAATGATCGCGGGGCAAGCCCGCTCCCACGAATCTGTGGGAGCGGGCTTGCCCCGCGATGCTTTACAGGATCAGACGCGGAACTGGCTGACCAGGGTCTGCAGGTGGCCACCCAGGCGCGCCAGCTCGACGCTGGAAGCGGCGGTCTCGTCGCTGGCCGCGGCGGTCTGCTCCGACACGTCGCGCACGTTGAGGATGCTGCGGCTGATCTCTTCGGCCACGGCGCTCTGCTGCTCGGCGGCGGCGGCGATCTGCTGGTTCATCGACTGGATGTTCGACACCGTGCGGGTGATGCTTTCCAGCGAACCACCGGCCTTGCGCGCCAGCTCGACGCTGCTGTCGGTCAGGTTGCGGCTGCCGTTCATCACTTCGGCAACCTGCTGGGTGCCGTGCTGCAGGCTGGCGATCAGGCCTTCGATTTCCTCGGTGGACTGCTGGGTGCGCTGGGCCAGGCCACGCACCTCGTCGGCGACCACGGCGAAACCACGCCCGGCCTCACCGGCACGCGCTGCTTCGATGGCGGCGTTTAGCGCCAGCAGGTTGGTCTGCTCGGCCACCGACTTGATCACGTCCATGACGCTGCCGATCTTCTGGCTTTCCTGCTGCAGCAAGGTCATGGCCTCGGTGGAGCGGTGAACTTCGTGGGCCAGGCGCTCGATCTGGCTGATCGCTTCACCCACTACCTTGTCGCCGACACGGGCTTCGTCGTCGGCGTTGGTCGCGGCGTGGGAGGCTTGTTCGGCGTTGCGCGCGACTTCCTGCACGGTGGCGGCCATCTCGTGCATGGCGGTGGCTACCTGGTCGGTCTCGACCTTCTGGCTGTTGGCGCCGGCGCTGGTCTGCTCGGTCACCGCCGACAGTTCTTCGGCGGCGCTGGCGATCTGGGTGACGCCGTCGCGGATGCCGGTGATCAGGTCACGCAGGGTCGTGCCCATGCGTGCGATGCCTTGCTGCAGGGCGCCCAGTTCGTCGCGGCGGGTGACGCGCAGTTGCTGGGTGAGGTCGCCGCTGGCGATGCGGTTGACCACGTCCATGGTCTCGCGCAGCGGACGGGTGATCTGACGGGTGATGATGAACGCGGCGAGCACGCCTACCAGCAGCGCCAGCAGGGTTGCGGTGGTTTGCAGGCTGCGGGCCTGGACGCTTTCGTCGTCACGGCGCTCGATCTGGATCTTGTACAGCTCGTCGCTGCGCTTGACGATATCGGCGCCCTGCACGGTCATTTCGGCACGGGCTACGCCAATGGCGGCAGTGGCGTCGCGGAACTGACGCACGGCATCACGGTAGGCCAGCACGGCGCTTTCGAACTGCTGGATGCGCGAGGCTTCGGCCGGCAGCTGGCGCTTGAGGCTGTCGATTTCGCTGAGGGCGTTTTCCAGCTGGCGCAGGGCGGCCTGCTCGGCTTCGCTGGTCAGGTCGGCGATGTAGCTGCGCACGTCCAGGCGGACCTGCACCAGCTGCTGCTTGGCCTTGCTGATCAGCAGGTATTGGGCCAGGCGGCTGGCATCGCTTTCGCTGCTGGACAGCACGGCGCCGCTGATCGCTTCGATGGCGTCGTTGGCGCGGGCTGCGGCCTGGTTCATCGAGTCGCGGGCGGTGAGGGTGGTCTTGTAGCCCTGGCGCATCTTCTCCAGCGAAACCCGGTACTCGCTGATGCTCTGGCCCTGCTCGCGCAGCAGCTTGAGGTTCTCGGGGCTCTTGAAGGTGTTGACCAGGTGCTGCTGCTGGCTGCCGAAGGCGTCGAGCTTGGCCTGGACGTTGGCTGCCGAGGCGTCGTCGCCGTTGGTCAGCATCCACTGCAGGCGGGCCACGCGCAGGTTGGTCAGGTCACTGTTGAGCTGGGTGATGTCGCTCATCCAGTTGCTGCGGTCGATAAGGCTGCCCAGGCTGTTCCAGCCGGTCAGGGCCAGCAGGCCGGTCAGGACCAGGACCAGGCCGAAGCCCAGGCCGAGTTTGAGGTTGACGCTGATATTGGCGAACCAACTGTTCATGCACGCTCTCCCAGAGAATGATTTCGCTCACTTGATCTCAAAAGTTGGGCGTTGTTGTTGTCAGATAGCCCGCAGATTTGTGTAGGACTTATCGGCAACGCTGGGAGAAGCTGAAACGCTTTTTCAGCAATTTTGTAACTTGTTGAATACGTTTACGTTTTTGATGTTGTCAATTGCGGGTCAGCGGACTCGCAGCAGGAGCCGGCTGACCGCCGATCGCTATTTCAGAGGCTACGCGCGCTGAAGGTATCGCACTGGTTCAGGTCGCCGCTGGAGAACCCGGCCTTGAACCAGCGCATGCGCTGCTGGGAGGTGCCATGGGTGAACGAGTCGGGCACCACGCGGCCCTGACCCTGCTGTTGCAAACGGTCGTCGCCAATGGCGTTGGCGGCGTTCAACGCCTCCTCGACGTCACCCGGCTCCAGCCAGTTCAGACGCTTCTGCGCCTGGTAGGCCCAGACCCCGGCCAGGCAGTCGGCCTGCAGCTCCTGGCGCACCAGCAAGCCATTGTCGCCCTCCATGCGCTGGCCACTGCGGCGCGCCGCATCGACTTTGGCCGAGACGCCCAGCAGGGTCTGCACATGGTGGCCGATCTCGTGGGCGATCACATAGGCCTGGGCGAAGTCGCCGGCGGCCTTGAAGCGGGTTTCCATTTCGCGGAAGAAGGTCATGTCCAGGTACACGCGCTGGTCGCCGGGGCAATAGAACGGCCCGACCGCCGAGGAGGCGAAGCCGCAGGCGGAGTTGACCTGGCCGCTGAACAGCACCAGCTTGGGGTCGCGGTACTGTTTGCCGGCCTGGGCGAACAGTGCCTTCCAGGTGTCCTCCGTGTCGCCGAGGATCGAGGCGACGAATTCGGCCTGCTCGTCGTTGGCCGGCGGTGCCTTGCCGTCGACGTTGGCAGGGGCGGTCTGTTGCTGCTCCATCTGCCCAGCCAGCTGGCCGAGGATCTGCAGTGGGTCCTGCCCGGTAAGCCAGCCGATGCCGACGATCAGCAGGATGGCGCCGAGCCCCAGGCCCTTGCCGCCGCCGAAGCGCATGCCGCCGCCACCCCCTTCGCCGCGGGCATCGACCACGTTGTCGCTGCGTCGGCCTTTTCGCCATTCCATGTAGAGCTCTCCGGTTGCTGAAACATGAAGTCCAAGATTAGTTCAGTGAAGACCGAGGTGTATCCCCGACCGCTGACGCATAACCAAATGGTTATGCCTGGGACCGCGGAATTCAATATTCATCCCGTCGCACCTGCCGGAAACTGCAAGTCCGCCTGCCACGCCCAGGCGTTCGATAATTCCAAGAGAGGAAACCGGCATGCCCGCCCAGGACACCAGCCGCTTCGTGATCCGTGATCGCAACTGGCACCCCAAGGCCTTCACCCCCGACTACAAGACCTCGGTGGCGCGCTCCCCGCGCCAGGCGCTGGTCAGCATCCCGCAGTCGATCAGCGAAAGCACCGGCCCGGACTTTTCCCACCTGCGCTTCGGCGCGCACGACCATGACCTGCTGCTCAACTTCAACCAGGGCGGCCTGCCCATTGGCGAGCGCATCATCGTTGCCGGACGGGTGGTCGACCAGTATGGCAAGCCGGTGCCCAACACCCTGGTGGAAATGTGGCAGGCCAATGCCGGTGGCCGTTACCGGCACAAGAACGACCGCTACCTGGCACCGCTGGACCCGAACTTCGGCGGTGTCGGCCGCTGCCTGACCGACCGCGACGGCTACTACAGCTTCCGCACCATCAAGCCCGGCCCGTACCCCTGGCGCAACGGCCCCAACGACTGGCGTCCGGCGCATATCCACTTCTCCATCAGCGGCCCGTCGATCGCCACCAAGCTGATCACCCAGTTGTACTTCGAGGGCGACCCGCTGATCCCGTTGTGCCCGATCGTCAAGTCGATCGCCAACCCGGATGCCGTCGAGCGGCTGATCGCCAGGCTCGACATGAGCCACGCCAACCCCATGGATTGCCTGGCCTACCGCTTCGACATCTTCCTGCGCGGCCAGCGCCAGACCCACTTCGAAAACCGCTGAGGAGCCCCGTCATGCCTATCGAACTGCTGCCGGAAACCCCTTCGCAGACCGCCGGCCCCTATGTGCATATCGGCCTTGCCCTGGAAGCGGCCGGCAACCCGACCCGTGACCATGAAATCTGCAACCGCCTGGCCCAGCCCGATGCACCGGGCGAGCACATATTGCTGATCGGCCAGGTGTACGACGGCAATGGCCACCTGGTGCGCGACTCGTTCCTGGAGGTGTGGCAGGCGGACGCCGAGGGCCGCTATCAGGACGAGTACCACCTCGAGAACGCCTTCAACAGCTTTGGCCGCACCGCGACCACCTTCGATGCCGGCGAGTGGACCCTGCACACGGTCAAGCCGGGGGTGGTGAACAACGCCGCGGGCGTGCCGATGGCGCCGCACATCAACCTCAGCCTGTTTGCCCGGGGCATCAATATCCACCTGCATACCCGGCTGTATTTCGATGACGAAGCCGAGGCGAACGCCAGGTGCCCGGTGCTGAACCTGATCGAACAGCCGCAGCGGCGCGAGACCTTGATTGCCAGGCGCTGCGAAGTGGACGGCAAGACGGCGTACCGCTTCGACATTCGTATTCAGGGCGACGGGGAGACAGTGTTCTTCGACTTCTGACGCCCCCGGTCGGCAAGCCCGGCAACACTGGCAGGGCTTGCCGCTTGTACTAATGAGTTACGACTAATCCTTTCGTGGCGCATCCCTGCGCGCGTCGTCAAACTACTGAAATTCTTCTTGTTTTCCCGCCCTCATTGCCCCTGCCACAGGTACTAACACCAAGTTGTGAGCTACCCGATTCGGCGCCATGCGCTTTCACTGCTGTTGTGAGCAAGAACAATCAGCAGCAGCGGGAGTCCTTCCATGAACACTCAAGCGTGGATCAAGGCGGCAACGGCGCTGACGATGGCCGTGAGTCTGGGCCTTGCCGGTTGCAGCAGCGGCGGCGGCGGGCATCACAGCGAGGTCGATGGTTCGTCGTCCGATGGCGGCGCGGGCGCGGGCGCGGGTGCCGGAGCCGGTGGCGGCGGGGGCGATGGCACGGGCGGCAGTGGTGGAGGCGGTAGCGGTGGCACCACGTCCCCGGGTGATGGCAGCGCCGGTACCGGTGGCGGCGGTGGAGGCACTGGCGGCGGCAGCACGCCTGGTGGCGGTGACGGCGGCACGGGCGGTGGTACCACACCCACCGCGCTGGTCACCGGCCAGGTGGTCGATCAATTGGGCAATACTGTGTCCGGGGTCGGTGACGGCGTGAGCAATCTCGGCCAGGTGATCGGTGCGCTGCCCATTGCCGGCAATACCTCGTTGAGCGGTGGCGTGGGCACTCTGGTGTCCTCCGCCGGCAACGCCGTGAACAGCGTCGGCGGTGGCCTGAGCGAGGGCCTGGGGCAATTGGGTACCGGCAACAATGCCGTGGGCACCACGGTCGGCGTGGTCGGTGCGGCCACCGCCGACCTGGGCGGCGGCGTCTCCGGCCTTGGCCAGGGCGTGGCCGGGCTGGCCAGCAACGGGCCGGTCGAGCAGGTGCCGGTGGTCAACCAACTGGTTGCCGGGGCCGGTCAAGGCGTCGACCGGGTCGGCCAGGCGGTGACCATGCTCGGCGACACCCTCTCGCCGGTCGGCACCAGCGGCCCGCTCGCCGGGGCGACCCAAGGCGTGAGCGATGCCTTGGTGCCGGTGGTCTCGCTGGTGGAAAACACGGCGGCCAATGCCACGCGGCAGACCGGGCTCGCCGGGCCGCTGAACCAGGCGCTGAACCAGACCGGTGGTGCCTTGAACCAGGCCGGCCAGCAACTGGCCGGGGCCGACAACGGCAACCCCTTGAGCAACACGCTCGGTCAGGCGGTGGCCAATACCGGTACCACGGTCAGCACGGCGAGCGGGCTGGCCCCTGTCACCGGCGGCCCACGCAGCGGCCTGCTGGAAACCGTCGGCGGCGTGGTGGCCGGTGCCGGCAGTGGGCTGACGGCGAGCACCACCAGCCCGACCGTGAGTGGTATTGGCGGCACTTCGGTGCAGACGGGCAATACCGTCGCCAGCCTGGGTACTGTGCTCGGTGGCAACGGCGTGGCCAACAGCGTTGCCGGGGCGCCGGTCGCGGCGCTGACCCAACAGGTGGGCAGCGGCCTCAACCCGGTGGTCACTGGTGTCTCCAGCGTGACCCAGCAAGTTGGCGCCAGTACCGGCGTTGGCGCCCCCGTGGCGGGGTTGCTGAACCAGGTCGGTGGCGCGGTGGGCTCTGCCGGCACGCAACTGGCCGGTACCACAGGCAACCCGGTTGTCAGCCAGGTTGGCGCGACGGTGACCGCGGTCGGTACAACGCTCCGCCAGGCGGGCACCTTGGTCAATGGCGGCGCGCCCGCCGGTGGTCTTGGTGGTGCGCTCAATGGTGTGTCAGGGGCTCTGGCAGGCGGGCAGCGCTGACGCCACGGGCTACGCTCAAGGTGAGTGAGACCGACCGGCGCGCCGTTCGCCGGTCGGTCACCCCGCAACTCGTGGATCATGGAGTGTCCGAATGCGCCGATTGCTGCTGACGATGCTGGGCCTGTCCGCAGCCTGCCTGGCCCGGGGCGAACCCCTGCCGAGCTTCCTCAACAGCAACGAGACCGAACGCCGCCTGCCCACGCCCAACCTGCCGGTGGATGCCTACCGGCCCGACCAGCCCGGCTTGCGCGTGCCCAGCGTGGACACCACGCGGCAACCACCGTTGCTGATGAACACCCGGGTGGCGGTGCGCAAGGTGCGTTTCGAAGGCGGCACCGTCTACCCCCTGAGCGACCTGCGCGAGCATTACCAGCCGGTGATCGGGCGCGAGGTCACGCTCGCCGAGCTGATCGAGATCACCCGCCGCCTGACCCAACGCTACCAGCAGGACGGTTACCTGCTGTCATACGCCTACCTGCCGCCCCAGGACTTCGCCGATGGCCGGGTGCGGGTGGTGCTGGTGGAAGGCTACATCCACGACTATCACATCGAGGGCGACATTGGCGCGGCGCGGGCCTACCTGGTGCAACTGCTGGACCGGCTCAAGGCCGAGCGTCCGCTGACCCGCGAAAGCTTCGAGCGCTATACCAGCCTGGCCGGGCGCATCCCCGGGGTGACGTTCCAGGCCCAGGTGCCGCCGCCGGCGACCACCGACGGCGCGACCCGCCTGCTCGCCCAGGTTTCGCGCAAGCCGGTCACCACCACCTTGAGCCTCAACGACGGCAGCCGCGACGACCTGCAGGCACTGCTGGGCGCCAGCAGCAACGCGCAGACCCGCTTCGCCGAACAATTGAGCGCCAGCGTGCTGGTACCGCCCGGCGAGGACAAGGAGCATTACTACCGCCTCGACTACAGCCAGTTCCTCGATGCCGAAGGCTCGAAACTGTTGTTGTCGGCTTCGCGCTACCGCAGCGATCCCAAGGCGCGCATTCGTCTGGACAACGGCATCGACCTGACCCAGCACCGCGAGAACGAACGCTACTCGGTGGGCATCAGCCAATCGCTGATCGCCTCGCCTAGTGAATGGCTGGAGGTGGTCGGGCGCTTCTACGTGGTCAACGACCACATCGACTACCAGGTGGTTGGCTTGCCCCTGCGCCTGGACAGCGAAACCGATATCCGCGCTCTGTCCTTCGAAGGCGACTGGCGCAAGGCTGATGCGCGCCGCCTGCGTATCCTCAGTGCCGGGGTCTATCAGGGGCTCGACCGCCTTGGCGCCAACACCAATGCCGACTACGACCTGGACTTCCTGCGCCTGCGGGTCTCGGGCGTGCAGAGCGACAACTTCAGCGACAACTGGCAGGGCGTGGCATCGGCGGCGGCCTACTGGAGCAACGACAGCCTGCCCGACAGCGAGCGGGCGGTGTTCGGCGGGCAGAACTTCGGGCGCGGCTACCCCAGCGACCAGGGCTCCGGAGACAAGGGCTGGGGGTTGGCCTACGAGCTCAACTACAGCTTCCGGCGCGACGCTGGCTGGCTCAAGGTCGTGCAGCCGTACGTGGCGCTCGACACCGCGCGGGCCTGGTTCAACGCGCTGGACGTGCGCGACTCGAAGATGTCGTCGGCGGCGCTGGGGCTGCGCTTTGGCGATATGCGCTACTACAACATTGCGCTGGAGGTGGCCAAGCCGATGTCGGACATGGCGCTGGACAGCTTCAACCGGCGGCCACGGCTGAACCTGAGTTTCAGTTATCAATTGTAAGGGGGGCCGTGCCCCTCATCGCCGGCAAGCCGGCGATGCGCCGCGTCAGCGGCGCCTTCTGTAAGGGCGTTGTACGGTGCCGACTCCGGCGTTATTTCACCGCCTGCATCAACGGTTTGGGAAACAGGTTCTCCAGCGTCTCGAGCAAGCGGGCGTGATAGATCGGCTTGCGAAACAGGTCGAGTACCTGCAGCCGCAACAGGTCGCTGACATCGTCCATGTCGGCATGCCCGGACATGACGATTACCGGCAAGTGCTGGCGGGCGGTGTGGTCACGTAGGCGCTGGACCAGGCCCAGGCCGCTCTCCTCGGGCATGCGCAGGTCGGTGATCACCAGAGCCACATCGGGATGGCGGGTCAGCTGTTGCAAGGCAGACCTGACCGAAGTGGCGGTGTGACAACAGAAACCTTCGTTTTCCAGCAGCTCGGCCAGCTCCAGCAAGGCCTCCTCCTCGTCGTCCACCAGCAGGATCTGTTGACGCAAGGAAGAGGTCGGCATGCTTGGCTCCGGGCGGTTGGACTACACGTCTCGCTGGCGCGGTGCGGTCACTGGGTGATCGCGGTCTGGATCTTGGTCATGATCTCCGACACTTCGCCCGAAATGGGGGTGACGAAGCCAGCCAGCACCACCGCGACCATGGCCGCGATCACCGCGTATTCGATACCGGAGGCGCCATCCTTGCGCAGGAGGAAGGTCTTCACGTGGAGGAGGATCTGTTGCAGCAGCATGGCACGTCTCCTTGCGCTCGATGGGCGCCGGTCGGAGGGGCTTGATAAGTGATACCCCTTTGCCATCAGAGCATCGCCAAGCCGTGGCGGCCTGCAAATGTAAAAAAGCATTAATCCAAAAGTATTGGTTGGAATTGGCGGCGCTAAGTTTTTGTTTTGTCGGTGCGTCAATTTCGTGGCTCGAAAAAACCAGCACAGGTAATGGCGAAAGATTGCGCCTCAGCTACCGTCCAATAGCGAAATAGTTACTTTTTGCCATCATTGGTCCCGGGCGTAAGGGAGAGCGCAGATGAGCAGTCGCCTGACCATGATCCTCGCCGGCCTGTTCCTGCTCGCGGCCTTGCTCGCGGGGTATTGGGGCCTGCGCTTGAGCCGTCCGCCAGAGCCGGCGCCGACGCCCTTGACCCCGCCTTCCGAGGCTGCCATTCCGGTCGCTGCCGTGCCCGCCGCGCCCCCGGAACCGGCGCGTTCGCCCATCGTTATCCTGCGCAGGGCGGTCGCGGCCAACACCCCCTTGAGCGAGGAGGATGTGCTGCTCGAGCGCCTGCAGGTGGTGCCTGCCGGCGCGTTCCAGCAACTTGACCAGGTGCTTGGGCGCAGCAGTACCCGCCCCCTTGCTGCGGGCAGTTGGCTGGACGAGTCAAGTTTTCAGGCCGGCGGTCCATTGGCGCGGATGATTCGCCCCCACGAACGGGCGGTCGCGGTGGCCATCGACGATGTGATCGGTGCCGCCGGGCAACTGCGCCCAGGCGATTATGTCGACGTGCTGCTGTTCCTGCGTGAAGAAAACAACAACCCGCAATCTTCTGCCCAGGTAGTGCTGCCGGCCTTGCGTGTGCTGAGTGTCGACCAGCAGACGGGCCTGGCCAACGATGGGCGCCCGGCCCAGACCGCCGAAGAGCTCAAGGCCCGGCGAGACCAGCAGACCATCGGTGGCAATCCGGCGCGCACCGTGGGGCTGGCGGTGCCCGAGGCCCTGGCCAGCCGGCTGATGCTGGCGGCCCAGGCCGGCACCCTGCGCCTGGCAGTGCGCAGTGCCGACGAACCGCTGCTGGCGGGGTACTGGTCCGGCCAGGACGCCAGTGCGCAGGTGGAAACGGCCAACCGCAACCTCTATCGCTTCAGCCAGCTGTCCCAGGTGCCCCTGGCCAGCCAGGCGGCGGCCGCGGCAGCTGGCGCGCCGACCATGCAGATCATCCGCGGCGCGCAGAACGGCGACAACAACAAGACTCCCTGAACCGGCAAGGATGCGATCCATGCGTAGTTCTTTGCGTGTTACTCCACGAGGTAACTGGCTGGCCCCGGCGCTGCTGGCCCTGGCCCTGCTCGCACCGACGGCGCAGGCGGCCGCAAAGGGTTGCGCGGCCTTCGGCCAACTGCCCTCGGTCATCGAGATGGACCAGGGCCTGCAGCAAGAGCTGCGCTTGCCGGTGGCCATCACCCGGGCGGCGGTGGGCGAGCCCAAGGTGGCCGATGTCCAGCCCAGCGGCGCGCGGGCCGTGCTGCTCACGGCAGTGGGGCAGGGCACCACCAGCCTCATGCTGTGGACCGACTGCGCTGCCCAGCCGCATCGGGCCATGCTGTTCGTCAAGGGCCGGGCCAGCGCCGACATGGCAGAGGCCGCGCAACTGCCCACGGCCCAGGAGGACCTGCCCGTGCAGGTGCAGGCCGATATTCGCTTCGTTGAAGTGCGCCGCCTGAAATACAAGGAGGCCGGCGCGCGGTTGTTCTTCAAGGGCTCGAACAACAGCCTGATCGGCTCGCCCAATACCGTGCCCAACACCGTGGTGCGCCCCGGCTACGTGCCGGGCGTCGCCACCGGCACCAACCCGGTGACCTACGCCGATGTGCGGCCCGGCATCCCGCTCGACAACGACGTCTTCAACATCGTCTGGGGCGGCGGCAGCAGCCGCTTCCTGGCGATGATCAACGCTTTGGAGAACAGCGGCTTCGCCTACACCCTGGCCCGCCCCAGCCTGACCGTGCTCAGCGGCCTGACCGCGAGCTTCCTGGCCGGTGGCGAGATCCCCATACCGGTGCCCAGCAGCGGCAGCGACAACGTGTCGATCGAGTACAAGGAGTTCGGCGTGCGGCTGGCGCTGACCCCGACCGTGGTCAGCCGCAACCGCATCACCCTCAAGGTGGCGCCCGAGGTCAGCGAGCTCGACTACAACAACGCGGTGGTCATTGCCGGTACCCAGGTGCCGGGCCTGAGCGTGCGCCGCACCGACACCAGCATTTCGCTGGCCGATGGCGAGAGCTTCATCATCAGCGGGCTGATCAGCAGCAACGTGCGTTCGGCCGTGGACAAGATGCCGGGCCTGGGCAACCTGCCGATCATCGGCGCGTTCTTCCGCCAGTCGGCACTCAACCGCGAAGAGACCGAGCTGCTGATGATCGTCACCCCGCACCTGGTCCAGCCGTTGGCCGTCAATGCGCGCCTGCCGGAGCTGCCGGGCGAGGCGCTGCGCACCTACGACCCCAGCTGGGGCCGCCTGTTCTTCATGGAAAACGGCAACTTCGAAGGCCGTGGCGGGTTGTCCCAATGAGCGAAAGCCTGAACCAGACCTACCTGGCCCTGACCCGCAACGACGAAGACCTGCACTGGCTGCAGGGCGCGTTGGCGCCGCTTGGGCAGGTGATCGGCGCCAGCAGTGCGAACCTCGATGAGTTGCTGGCGCTGGTCGACATGACCTTCAGCAACCTGGTGTTCATCGGCCTGGACCGCGAACAGCTGATTGGCCAGTGCGCGTTGATCGAGGGCCTGCTGGAAGCCAAGCCGATGCTGGCCATCGTCGCCCTCGGCGACGGTATGGATAACCAGCTGGTGCTGCACGCCATGCGCGCCGGCGCCCGTGACTTCGTCGCCTACGGCTCGCGCGCCAGCGAGGTGGCGGGGCTGGTGCGGCGCCTGGGCAAACGCTTGCCGACGGCCACCAGCAACCCCAGCCTGGGCGGGCTCACCGTGCTCTATGGCGCCCAGCGCGGCGCCGACGGCGCGCTGCTCACCACCCACCTGGCGCGGGTGGTACAGGAGAGCGGGCAGCAGACCCTGCTGCTCGACCTCGGCCTGCCCCGTGGCGACAGCCTGGCTTTGCTTGGCCTGGAGGCGTCGTTCCATTTCGGCGATGCCCTGCGCCACCTGCGCCGGCTCGACGCCACCCTGATCGACAGCGCCTTCACCCGCGACAAGGGCGGCCTGCGCATCCTCGCCTATGCCGACAGCGACGAGGCCCTGCAACAGTCCAGCGCCGCCGAGCTGCACATGCTCCTCGGCGCCCTGCGCCAGCACTTCCAGCACATCGTCGTGAACCTCACCGGGCAGGCCGACAGCGAGGCGCTGCGGACCCTGGTCAGCCACTGCGACAAGTTGATCGTCTACACCGACCAGAACATCCTCGACTGCCGGCGCAACCTCGACGTGCTCGAGCAGTGGCGCGACCGTGGCATCAAGCTCGAGCACGCCAGCCTGCTGGTGGACCGCTACCTGCGCCAGGTTGCGCCGGATGCCGAGGCCCTGGCCAAGCGCTACGGGCTGCCCCTGCTCAAGGTCATGCCCTACAGCCCGGAAGTGCGCCTGAACGCCAAGAACCAGGGCCTGAGCCTGTTCGAACTGGCCCCGCGTGAAAGCCTTACCCAGGCTCTGCGCGGTCTCGGTGAGCGCCTGGCGCGGCGCTCGGAGAACCTTTCGCCGCCGGGCCAGACCTGGCTGCGCCGGCTGTGGGGCAACCGATGATCAGCGAAGAACCCTTTGGCGGGCCCCGTCACGCGGCCAGTGACCCGCAGGCGCTCAAGCGCGCCTTGCACCGGCACGTGATCGATGCCATCGAGGACAGCGGCCGCAACCTGCTGGAGGGCGCGCGGCCGGTGCTGGCGCAGTTCGTCCTCGAGCAGGTGGGCGACTATGTCGCGCGCCTGCGCCTGGCCCTGTCGCGCTACGAGATGGAGCGCCTGGCCGAGGAGATCGTCGACGAGCTCACCGGTTATGGACCGTTGGAGGTGCTGCTGCGCGACCCGAGCGTCACCGAGATCCTGGTCAACGGCCCGTACCGGGTGTTCGTCGAACGCTCCGGCCTGCTGCAGCAGACCGACCTGCGCTTCATCGACGCGCACCATGTCGAGCGGGTCATGCAGCGCATCCTCGCGCCCCTTGGTCGGCGCCTGGACGAGTCGTCGCCGATGGTCGATGCGCGCATGCCCGATGGCAGCCGGGTCAACGCGATCATCCCGCCGGTGGCCCTGGACGGGCCGTGCCTGTCGATCCGCAAGTTCCGCCAGGACATGCTCAAGAGCGCCGACCTGCTGGCCACCCGGGCCATCGACCAGCCCATCTACGATTTTCTCGAACGCGCCGTGGGCCGGCGCTGCAACATCCTGGTCAGTGGCGGCACCGGCACCGGCAAGACCACCCTGCTCAACATCCTCAGCCAGATGATCGCGCCCCAGGAGCGCCTGGTGACCATCGAGGACGTGGCCGAACTGCAGCTGCACCACCCGCACGTGGTGCGCCTGGAAACTCGCCCGCCGAATGCCGAGGGCCACGGCGAGATCAAGGCCAGCGAGCTGATCCGCAATGCCCTGCGCATGCGCCCCGACCGCATCATCCTCGGCGAGATCCGCGGCGCCGAAGTGCTCGACGTGATGACCGCGATGAACACCGGCCACGACGGTTCGATGAGCACGGTGCACGCCAACACCGCCCAGGACGCCCTGCTGCGCCTGGAGACCCTGGTCGGCCTGACGGGGCGGCAGATTGCCGAGAAGACCCTGCGGCAGATGATCTGCGCCGCGCTGGACGTGGTGATCCAGCTGACCCGCCTGGCCGATGGTCGGCGCTGCGTCAGCGAGGTGCTCGAGGTGGTCGGGGTGCGTGACGACGTGTATGTCACCAACACCTTGTTCCGCCTGGACCGGCGCAGTGGCGAGGGCTTTCTGCGCGAGGCGCCGAACCCCGCCGGCGGCAAGCTGCGCCACGAAGGGGTGCTGTGATGGGCCCGCTGCTGCTGGCGCTGTCGCCCCTGTGCCTGGGCATGGCCTTGCTGCTCTGGCGTCTCGGCCTGTACAAGCGCGGCGAGGAACGCATCCTCGAACGCCTGGGCCGGGCCTACCGTGTCGTGCGCAGCGGTAAGGCCCGGCGTGACTGGCTCGACCCGTTGCTGCAGCGTGCCGGCCTTGCCCATGCCGATTTTTCCCCGCGCCCCTGGCTGCTGGGCTGGCTGGCGCTGGCCCTGCTCGCCGGCCTGCTGGCCGGCTGGGTGGCGGCGCTGATGGTGCTGGCGGGCCTCCCTTTGCTCGGCCACCTGTATCTGAGTTGGCGCTGTCGGCGTCGCCTGCAGCAGATCGTCCAGCAATTGCCCGGCCTGCTCGACTACAGCGTGCGCAGCCTCAAGGCCGGACGCACCCTCAACGAGGCGGTGCTCGGCGGCGTCGACAGCACCCGCGAGCCGTTGCGCTCGGCAATGTTGCGGGTGCGGCGCAACGTGCAGCTCGGTGTGCCGCTGGAGGATGCCGTCAGCGAATTCGCCGAACTCTACGGCCAGGCCGAGCTGCGCATGTTCGCCCTGGGATTGCGCATCAACCAGCGCCACGGCGGCAACGCCAGCGAACTGATGGAGAACCTGATCAAGCTGATCCGCGAACACGAGCAGGGCGACCGGCAACTGCGCGCCATGACCGGCGAGACCCGCATCACCGCGTGGATCCTCGGAGCGCTGCCGCTGGTGATGGTCGGCTACTTCCTGTTCGCCAACCCCACCTACCTGCTGGCCATGTGGCGTGATGCCAGCGGCCAGATGATGCTGCTGTTCGCCTTTGTCATGCAGGCGGTCGGCTGCCTGGTGCTGTGGCGCATGATGAGGAGCCTGTGACCATGGCCCTGATGCTCAGCGCCCTGTGCCTGTTCGCCGCGTTCGCCCTGCTGGCCACGCAGGCCATCGGCCAGTGGCGCGCTCGCCAGCGCGTGGCGCGGCGCCTGCAGGGGCGGCTGGACCGCGACGAGCGCCTCGGCGACTGGTTGCAGTGGCTGGGCAGCAGCCCGTGGGGGCGGCGCCTGCAACGGCTGGACGGCGAGACCCAGGCGCTGCTCGACCGCCTGGGCTGGCGACGCAGCCGGCAACGCGCACTGTTCGCCGCCGTGCAATTGGGCTTGCCGGTGCTGGCAGTGGGCATGGCGCTGCTGTTGGCCCATGGCCTGCCCGGGGAAAACCGTGGGCACTGGGGAGTGCTGTTGCTTTGTGCGCTGGGCGCGGGCTACCTGTTGCCCAAGCGCCTGCTGGTCGTGGCGGCGGCCCGGCGCCAGCGGCGGATCGCTGAGGAGGTGAGCCTGCTCATCCCGTTGCTGCGCATCCTCTTCGAAACCGGGCTGGCGGTGGAGCAGGCCCTGCGCGTGCTGGCCCTGGAAGGCCGCAGCCTGGTGCCAAACATCAGCGACGAGTTGCGCCTGGTGTTGCAGCGGGTCGATTCCGGCCTGGCCCTGGGCCCGGAGCTGGAAAAGACCGCGCGCCTGCTGGCGGTGGACGAGTTCATCGACACCTGCGTCATCCTCCAGCAACTGCTGGTGCAGGGCAGTGGCTCGATGAAGTCGCTTCTGGCACTCAAGGAACTGCTCGACGACCGCCGCTTGACCGGCCTGCAGGAGCGAGTGTCGAAGATGTCGGCGAAGATGTCGGCGGTGATGATGGTGTTTCTGTTCCCGGCCCTGCTCATTGTCCTGGCCGGGCCGGGGTTTTCCGCCCTGGCGCGGGCCTTGGGCTCATGAGCGCCGGAACATTCGGGCATTGATAGGGGAGACGCGCAATGAAAGCCATCCTGACGTTCATCAGCCTGCTGCTGCTCGGCGGCTGCGCCGGGCAGCCCCCCGAAGGCCTGGCACGCCTGCTGGGCGGCGGCACCTGTGGCAAGCCCGATGCCGACCAGCAGTTGAGCCTGGACATGGCCGACCAGATGATCAGCGAAGGCCGCCCGCACGCCGGGCTGGCCCACCTGGAGCAGTTGCCCGAGCAGCTCGAGCAGGTGCGTCTGCGCAAGGCCAAGGTGCTGCGCCTGCTCGGGCGCCCCGAGGCCGAACCGCTTTACCGCAGCCTGCTCGGCGGCTGCCTGGCCGCCGAAGGCGAGCACGGCCTGGGGCAACTGGCCTCGGCCCGTGGCGACGACACCCAGGCCCTGCGCAACCTGCAACGGGCGGCGCGGCTGGCGCCCACCGACGAGAAGGTGCGCAACGACCTGGGCGTGGTGCAGATGAATCTGGGCAATCACGAACAGGCGCGTTTCGAGTTTCTGACCGCCATCGAGCTCAAGGACGATAACCCGCTGCCGGCCGTCAACCTGGTGACCCTGTCGCTGGTGCAGGACAACTGGCGCCAGGCGGAGGACCTGGTCAATCGCCTGCACCTGAAGCCCGAGCAGTTCGCCGAGGCCCAGGCCCGGGCGCAGCGCATTCTTGCCAACGGGCGTGGCCCGCTGGCCGCCACCGAATCCCCGGCCGCGGCCATCAACTGAGCGGAGGTGAACATGTTCAAGCCCTGGATCGTCCTCGCCTGCCTGGCCGCGCCACTGTCGGCGCTGGCCGAGGACCCGCCGCGCCAGCCGCGCCCGCAGACCGCCACCGAAGCCCTGTTGCAGGTGCAGGCGAGCAACCGCCAGGCCTCCAGCGTGCGCCAGGTGCAGACCGACAAGGAGCGCGACCAGGCCATGCAGCGCTGGCTGGACAGCTACAAGTATCCGATCCCGGATTTCTACCGCTGGACCAAGATCAGTTCGTCGAACAATTGAGTGCCTGATCGCGGCCTGGCCCCGCGATCAGAATCAAGGCATTCAATGGGTGGTAAAGCGCTGATGCACTGGCGAAGAGCGTGGGGTCAGCGCCAGCGCCAGTTGCGTGCGGTTGTGCATGTGGGTCAGGCGCAGCACCTGGGAAACGTACAGCTTCACCGTGTTTTCGGTGATGCCCAGTTCGCAGGCGATCTGGTAGTTGGTCTTGCCCTTGCTCACCAGCCGGGCGACTTCCAGTTGCCGCGGTGACAGCTTCTCGAACGCCGCCGGCAGCTCCGGCTCGCCTTCCTCGCTATCGCCGGCGCGCCGATGGGCGCCTTGGCCCCGGGCTTTCTCCAGGTCCTGGTAGAGGTCGTCGATGGACTCGGCCAGCTCCTGCAGGCGTTGGTTGAGGCTGCCCAGTTCGCGGAAGTTGCGCCGCCGCTCCAGCAGCGCGGCTTCCTGCCGGCGCACGCCTTCGAGCAACTCTTCCAGGTTCATGGGTTTCTGGTAGTAGTCCGCAAAGCCCTCGCGCAGGGCGCGGATAACGTCCTGCTTGTCGGCGCGGCCGGTCAGCATGATCGCCTCGAACATGCGCTGCGGCCCGGCGATCTGCTTCAACGTGCGCACCAGTTCGATGCCATCGCGTTCGGGCATGTGCAGGTCACACAGGATCAGGCCGATGGTTTCGTCCGCCTTGAAGCAGTCGATGCCCTGGCCGGTGGAGTGGGCGGGGACACAACGGTAGCCCTCGCTTTCGAGGAATTCGCACAACTCTTCGACGATCACTGGCTGGTCGTCGACCACCAGCACTTTCACCTCACTGACGGGTTTGTTCACGATCAACTCCCTGTTGTATCGGCCCTGCTCCCGGGCCAGACGCTCTGGCAGTTAGAAAAGTAGTCGCACTTTGCCGTTATGTACATCGTTCCTACTCCAGAATCCGACCCTTCGGTCGTTTATTGGATCCATACCGCTGTCAGCAGGAAGCCAGCAAGCACGTAGGGGGCAAAGGGCTGCTTGTCGCCGACCTGTTCGGCCAGCGCCTGCAGGCGCTTCTTCACCTTGGGGTTGAGCAGGGTCCACAGGCGCCGGCGGCCGAACATCCAGGCCAGGACGGTGACCCCGGCGCCGATGAAGGTACCGAGCACGTACTGCGGGCTGGTGGCCAGCGCCAGGGCGCCCATCAGTTTCACGTCGCCGGCGCCGAATCGGCCGAGCATGTAGCCGGGCAGGGTCAGCAGCATGACGATGGCCAGGCCCCAGCCGGCCTCGCTGGCGTCGGCGCCGATCCAGCTGCGTCCGGTGGCGAACAGCCAGGCCAGGGCGCACGCCGCGACGCCCAGGGTCAGGGCGTTGGAGATTTGTCGTTCACGGACATCTTGTTCGGTGCACAAGGCAAGCCACAGCAGGAGAACAATGCTTTGCATTGGCAAATTGCCATCCCTATTCGTTGAACGGTTCTATGCTTTCAGACAGGTCTCACAGTCAGGGTAGACGCGAACATGAAAGCAGGCCCGGCGGGACAACAAAAAGGCGCGGCTGCCATCGAGTTTGTCGCGGTATTCATGGTGTTTTTCGCGGTGTTCTACGGCCTGGTCAGCTACGCCTTGCCAATGCTCATGCTGCAGTCGTTCAACCAGGCCAGCAGCGAAGCGGTGCGCCGTTGCGTGGCCGTGGACCCGAGCAGCCAGACCTACGAGCTGGATGTGCAGGGGCTGGCCCGCCAGGTGATCGGCCAGCAACTGGCGTGGATGCCCAATGCGCTGGGCTTCAATGTGAACACCGATACCCGGGTCACCGTGGGCACGGACAAGGTGCTGACGGTGGTGATCGACTATCCCCGCGAACGCCTCAATCGGGTCTTGCCGACCCTGCTGCTGCCGGTGATCGGTGATGTGCCCAAGCTGCCCGCGCGGCTGCAGGCCCAGGCGAGCCTGCAACTGTGAGTGGCGGTCTGTTCGACCGCTGGTTCGCCGCGCCGGCTCCTGCCCAGGCGCCCGAGGCGACACCCGCCGTCGGCCTGCAACTGTGGCTCGACGACCAGGCGCGGGTGCTGCGCCTGGCCGGCCCGCTGCGCAGCTTGCTGGCATTGCCCGGCCAGGCTGGCGCACGGGTGCACGACTACCTTGAGCGACACAGCTGGCTGGTGCTCGAAGGCCATCCCGCGGACTGGCAGGGGCAGCCACTGGACCTGGATTTCCATACGGTCATGGGCCACGCCCTGCACACCCGTGGCTGGCTGCAACGCCACGAGCAGGGCTGGATGCTGCAACTGTTCGACATCGGCGACCTGCTCCGCGAACAGCGCTGGGATCGCCAGCGACCGCTGCTCGGAGAGATCGGCCATGCCCTGCGCGAATGCGGCGCCGAGCGCCTGGCGCAGACGGTGCGCGAGCAGTTGCGTAGCCTGACTGAACACTGGCAGGCCGCCGCGCTGCGCCTGGTTCTGCGCGAGCCGGGCGGCTGGCGCCACTTTGCCAGCAGCGATGATGCCTGGCCCTGGCCCGATGATCGTCGGTTGCGGGACAGGCTGGACCAGTGGCCGGCCCAGACCCTGATCGAGGTGCGCGACGACCCTGATCTGCTCGCCCTGTGCGGAGGCGCCTCGCTGTTCCTGGTGCCCTATCGGCAAGGGCTGGAGGCCGAGGCCTGGATGTTGTGCGCCGGGGCGCGCCAGGTGCCTGCGGTCGACATGGCCCTGGCCCTGGTGCGCAGCCTGACCGAGCCGCTGCTGGTACGGCATCGCCGCCAGCAACTGCAGCACCAGGCCCATCACCTCGACGACCTGCAGCAGCAGTTGGGCGCGGGGTGGTGGGAGTGGCCGGCGCACGGCGACCTGCAGTTGGACCCGGCCCTGGCCGCAGCCCTTGGTTTCGACAGCCGGGTCGGCCAGGCCCAGTGGCTTGCCCGCCTGCACCCGGCCGACCGCGAGCCCGCGCAGCTGGCCCTGGACCAGGCCCGTGACGGGCAGGCGTTGAGCCTGGGCGTGCGTCTGCTGGACCGTGACCCGCTCGCGGCGCCGCGCTGGTTCCATTGGGCCGGCCAGGGCCGGGGCGGCCAGTTGCGCGGTTTCCTGCTCGATATCAGTGCCCTCAAGGCCCAGGAGCAACAGGCTGGCGCGGCCCGGGCGCGGCTGGAGAACCTGATTGCCCGCTCACCCGCGGTGATCTATGTGCAACGCTATGCCGAGGGCGCGCTGCACAGCGATTTCTACAGTGCCAGCCTGGCGCCGTTGCTGGGTTGGGAGGCCGACGGCGAACTCGCCCGCCAGCCGGGCCTTGCGGTACATCCCGACGACCGTCCACTGTGGCTGGAGCGCACCCGCAGCCTGCTGCGCGATGGCCTGGTGCGTTGCCGCTATCGCCTGCGCGACCACCTCGGTGGTTACCACTGGATGCTCGACGAGGCCCGCCTGCTGCGTGACGACTTGGGTCAGCCGCTGGAGGTGGTCGGCCTGTGGCTGGACGTCAGCGAAGCCACCGAGGCCGCCGAGCGCATGCGCCAGAGCGAGGAACGCTACCGGGTGCTGGTGGAGGACTCGCCGGCGATGATCTGCCGCTATCGCCCGGACCTCAGCGTGCTGTTCGGCAATCGCCCGCTGGCCGATTACCTGGGTTGCACGCCCGAGCAGTTGCAGGGCGCGGACCTGGGGCAATGGTTGTCCGCCGACCAGCGCGAGGGATTCATCCAGCGCCTGCGGGCACTGACGCCCGAGCAACCGGTGAGCAGCGCGGAGATCTGCCTGCAGTTGCCTGGCCGTGAGCATGCCTGGTGGGTCTGGGCCGACCGCGGCATGTTCGACGGCGAAGGCCGCCTGCTCGAGGTCCAGGCCGTGGGCCGTGACAACACCGAGGTGCGGCGCAGCCAGCAGCAGCTGTTGCAGGGGGCCAAGATGGCTACCCTCGGCGAGTTGGCCACCGGCCTGCTGCACGAGATCAACCAGCCGCTCAACGTGATGCGCATGGCGGTGGTCAATGCGCTCAAACGCCTGGAGAACGGCGCCGCCGATCCGGCCTACCTGGAGGACAAGTTGCGTCGTATCGAGGCGCAGGTAGAGCGCGCGGCCCGGCTGGTCGAGCACATGCGCGTGTATGGCCGGCGTTCGACGGTCGAGCGCGAGCGCTTCGCCGCCTGGTGCGCGGTGCAGGGCGCCCATGCATTGCTGGAGGAGGGCCTGCGCGGCAAGGGCGTGGCGCTGCAGCTGGAATCGCCCGAGGCGATGCCACAGGTGCTCGGGCATCAGGACCAGCTGGAGCAGGTGCTGATCAACCTGATGGTCAACGCCCGCGATGCCTTGCTGGAGCAGCAGGTGGCGCAGCCATGGATCCGCGTGCGCCAGGTACTGCATGGCGAGCGGCTGTGGCTGCTGGTGGAGGATAATGCCGGCGGCATCGATGCGCGGCTTCACGAGCGGATCTTCGAACCCTTTTTCACCACCAAGCCGGCTGGTGTCGGCACCGGCCTGGGGCTATCGGTCAGCCATGGCATCGTCAGCCAGATGGGCGGCGAACTGACGGTGAGCAATACGCCTGGGGGCGCGTGCTTCTGCATCGAGCTGCCGGTTCACTGCACCAGTTGAGCGTGGCCGCTGGAGCAACTGAGGTTGGCGCCGACCTCGGCGCTGGCCAGATCGATGCCCAGCACCTTGAGCAAGCCGTTGACCAGTGGATCGAGCAGCGGGCTGAGCAGGTTCCTGATGATCGGCTCGAGGATGTTCTTCACCCCATCCAGCAGGCCGGCGGTGAGCACCAGCACCTGGCCGAGGCCACTGTTGGCAGTGGGTCTGTAGGCTTCCAGATGTACTCCCGCAAGCGTGCCGGACAGACTGCCCACCACCTGGCCCTGGTCGCTATCCATGGGCTGGAACATCGGATCCTGGCCGATAGTGCGTGGGGCATGGTCGCCGGCGAAGACCAATGGTTTTTCCGTCGGGCTGCTGCCGAGCAGCTTGGTGTCCACCCGCAGGCCGATACCGCCGCCGGCATAGGGCACGCGTGTACCGCAGGAAGGCGGCAGGATCAGCAGGCGGCTGCAGACATTGGTGCCGATATCGATTACCGGCAGGGCCTGCACTTTCACTAGGTCAGGCCCATTGCTGAGGAACTCGGCCGGTGAGTCGAACTTGCCGATCGCGATCCTCGCCGCCGAGCGCTGGGTGAGAGTGGTCAGGCTCTTGGGCGCGCAGCTGTAGTTGTCGGGTGGTGCCGGGCGCAGGCGGCTGGTGCCTTCGGCCACTTCGATGCCGATGTCGATGTGCACCTGGCTGTCCAGCAGCTTGATGTCGCTGACCTTGCACGGGATGCCCAGGGCGCAGGTCAGCGACTGCACGGTGCCCAGCAGGTTCAGGCTGAGCAGGTTGTTGAGCACGTTGGTCAAGGGCGCCGCCAGGTCCAGCACGGCATTGAGCAACCCGGCGATGCCGGTCAGCAGGGGCAGGTCCAGTGATACCAGCGCGCGGATCTGCGCGGTATGGACGCGCAACTCATCGCTGCGCGGGTCGCCCACGGCGGAGTTCTGCGGGGGCTGGATCACCTTCAGATACACGCGGCCGTTGATCAGACCCAGCACGGTGATGGGGATCTCGGCGTTCACCGCTTGCCGATTAGCCGCCAGTTGAATCATGGCCTGGACCAGTTGCAGCAGTTGCACGTTCGCGTCCAGGCCGGCCTGGACGGTGCCGGTCTGCAGGTTGAGTAATTGTCCAACGGTGATCGGCCCTTTGAGGTCCGCGGCGAGTTTGAGCAGATTGCCGGTCACCTCCACGGCGGCGCCGCTTTGCTGCAGTACCTTGACGGCGACGTCCAGCAGCTTGTCGGCGGTGGTCTGGAGGTTCAGCAGTTGCTGGTAGTCGCCCAGGTTCAGGTGCAGGTCGGTGGACAGTGCGTCGAGGTAATCGAGCAGGTTGAGCTGGGTATCGGCGATGCCTTGCCAGCCCAGCACGGTGAGTTGGGTGCTGGCGCCGATGGCCTTCAACAGGGCGTTGAGAATGGCCGACTGCATCGAACTGACCTGCAGCAGTGTGCTGCGAATGCTCAGCATTGCCTGGGGCGGCCCAGGGTTGGCGGCCACCGCGCTGGCGCGCAGGGTGGTGGTGCGGGCGATGGCACCGCCCTGCACCAGCGCGTAGATGCCACCGGCAAAGCTGGTGACCACCACATTGCTGACCTCGACCTTGATCGCCTCGTTGCGCTGATTATCGGCAGTGAAGGTGCGCAGGTTGTCATTGCCGGTGCGCAGGTAGCCACAGCTGGCGATCAACGGGTTGAGCGGCGAATGGCCGTTGCGGGTGGCGGCTGTTCGGGCCAGGGTGGATGCCTGCGGGCCGCTGCCGGTGCAGGCGCCGTCATGCTCGGCGGCTTCCAGCGCAGCCATGTCGGCGATGCGTTGCAGCTTGCGTTGTTCGAGGTAGAGGCGGCCGCTGTCGACGGTCAGGAGCATGAACACCAGGGCCAGGCCCATGGTCAGCGCGGCCATCAGGCCGATCGCGCCGCGTTGGCGCACAACGGAACGGGGAACCACGGGCACTCCTTTGCCGGCCTGGGGCCCGGCAGCGTGGCGGCGGTGCAAGGAGTGTAGTCAAGGTGATGGCAAGTTGCCTTGATCGAAGTGCCCTGCCCCAGCGGCGCATCGCGGGGGCGGGGCAGCGGGTTTGCCCCGCGATCAGGGGCTCAATGTGGCGGATAGTTGCTCAGCACCTGGGTCACGGTCTTCTGGATCGCCGCGTTGCGCTCCTGCGGGCTGGGTGGGTAGTTGTTCATGATCTGTTCGGCGCTGCCACGCCACACCAGCTTGCCGTCACGCCCGTCGAACAGGTCGACCTGGATGGTCGCCACCTTGTAGTCGACGCTGCGGGTCTCGTTGTACATCGGCCCGCCCCAGTAGCCGCCCCAATAACCACCCCAGGCGCCGCCATAGTTGGTGGTGATCTGCTGCTGGCGGTCCTCGACGATCAGGTAGGCGCGCACCTTCACATCGGCCCGGGCACTGCCCTGGACCGGGCGCAGGCCACGCTGGTCGAGTTGCCCGGCGACCGCCTGACGGATGCGCTGCTCGGTCAGGTCGCTCTTGATCCGCGGATCGTCCGGACGGTATTGCAGGGCCGGCTCCTGCCAGGCCCAACTGCGGTAGGCGGCGAAGTCGCGGCTGGCATCGAAGTCCTGCTGCACGTTGTTGCTCGAACAGGCCGCCAGCAGCAGGGCGAAGGACAGAAGGACGAGACGGCGCAACATGATGGTTCTCCGTAAAGGGTCAGCTGGGAGGATAGCCGCTCATCGCCTTGCTCACCGACTCGCGCAGGGCGCTTTCGCGTTCACGCGGCGAGTCCTTGTCGCTGCCGCTTTCGGCGCTGGCGCTCCACACCGGCTGGCCGTTGCGGGCATCGAACAGGTCGATGCGCACCACCATCACTTCGACCTGGTAGGTGCGCACGATCGGCACGCTGCCATAGGCGCCATAACCATTGCGGTAGCCGCCGTAGCCGACGCTGCCATAGGGGTAGGGGCCGTAATAGGGATCGTAGTCGTAGTCGCGTACCTGGCGCAGGCGCCGCTCCAGGCGCACGTCGGCGCTGACCAGCAGGTCGGCAGGAGCATTGTGGGCCGGGCGCAGGCCGTGCTGGTCGAGGGCGCTGCTTACCGCGTCGGCCAACTGGCCCGGCGTAGCGTTCGCCAGGCCGCCGGGGGGCTGGCTGTTGCGCCAGCTCCAGCTGCGGTACCGGCCATAGTCGCGCGGTGGCGTGGGGTAGGCGCTGGCGTCGAAGGTACCGGCGGCTTGCGGCGGTGCCGGTGGCAGCGGCTTGCCGCTGGCGACATAGGGGTTGCTGCTCTGGCAGGCGGCCAGGGCGAGGGGGAGCAGGGCCAGGCAGAGCAGACGGTACGGCATGTATCCTCCTGGCGGGCGGGTCAGTGGGGCCGGCAGATCCAGTGCAGGTAACGACCCAGGCCGGCGAAGCTGGGGTGGCGACGGTGCGCCAGCTCCATCTCCAGCAGGTCGAGCAGCTCGGCCTTGGCCTGGAACTCCTTGGGCATGTAGTCGTGGAACACCCGCACGCCGCTTTCGCTTTCGACCTGCCACATGGGCTCAAGTTGCGCCTTGAGCTCGCGTGGATCAAGTGGTTTCTGTGGCGTCAGGCTCTGCTTCTCGCCGGCCAGGCGGTTATGCCGCAGCTTGCGGAAATGCCCCTTGAGCAGGTTGCGGTAGACCAGCGCGTCGCGGTTGTAGAAGGCCAGCGACAGCCAGCCGCCCGGCGCGGTCAGCTGATGAAGCACCGGCAGGATGCTTTCGGGTTCGGCCAGCCATTCGAGCACCGCGTGGCACAGCACCAGGTCGTAGGGCTCGGTGAGCTGGCCAAGCAGGTCCTGCCAGGGCGCCTGGATGAACGTCGCCTGCTGGCCGGCCTCGGCGAAGCGCGCACGGGCACCGTCGAGCATCGGCGCGGCGGGCTCGGCGAGGGTCAGTTGGTGGCCACGCTGGGCCAGCCACAGGGCCATGTGGCCCAGGCCGGCACCGATGTCGAGTACCCGCAAGGGGCGGTCGGGCAAGGCTTCGGCCAGGTCGGCCTGCAGCACCGCCAGGCGGATCGCCCCCTTGGCGCCGCCATAGATCTTCTCGGCGAAGCGGCTGGCCAGCTCATCGAAATGACGGTCGTTCATTTGGCGAAGCGCCTCTCGCTGTCGGCGAGCTTGGCCCGCACCACCTCGTTCATGTCCAGGCCAAGCTCGCTGCACAACAGCAGCAGGTAGAGGACGATATCGCCCACTTCCTGGCCGGCGTGGGCAAGCTGGTCGGCGGACAGCTGGCGCGACTGGTCTTCGCTCAGCCACTGGAAGATCTCCACCAGCTCGGCCATTTCGACGCTGGCGGCCATGGCCAGGTTCTTCGGGCTGTGGAAACCCCGCCAGTCGTTGGTGTCGCGGATGCGGTGCAGGCGTTCGGTCAGTTCTTGCAGGTTCATCGGGATCTCCTCGTGGCGCATAGCTTCCGGCGAGGTTCCTTGCAAAGCAAGCCCGATCAGAGCGCGCGCCAGCGGCCGAGCATGTGCACCAGCCCACCGTGGCCATCCAGGCGCAGTTGGCCGGTCGGCCCCGCCTCGCTGGCGCTCAGCACGACTTCCGAAGGCAGTCGCACCGGCTTGTGGAAATCCACCGCGAATTCATAACCGGCTTTGGGCAGGTGCCCCTGCAGCGCCGCCAGTGCCATGGCCTTGCTCCACATGCCGTGGGCGATCGCTCTGGGGAAACCGAACAGCCGTGCGCTGAGGCGGCTCAGGTGGATCGGGTTGTAGTCGCCGCAGACCCTGGCATAGCGCCTGCCGATGTCGCTGTCGGCGTACCAGCGGGTGGCCTCGGGCAATGCGGCGGGTGTCTGCGCGGTGACGCTGGCGGCCTGTTGCTCGAGCTTGAGGCCGCGCACCAGCATGCGGCTGGTCTCGCGCCAGAGCAGCCCGAGCCCGTCCTCGGCCTCGGTCACCAGGTCGAAGGTGCCGCCCTTTTCGTGGGGCTGCAGGTTGTCGGCGTACACCGCGAAGCGCAAGCCATCGATGCCGCCCAGTGGGCGCAGCACCCGCAGGCTGTTGTGCAGGTGCACCAGCCCGAGCAGGGGGAAGGGGAAGTCGTCGCCGGTGAGCAACTGCAATTGCAGGTTGAAGGCCATGATGTGCGGGTAGGTGCCCGGCAGGCGGCCGTCATCGGCGAAGTGGCAGAGCCGGCGATAGGCCACCAGGTTGGCGGCATCGACCCGCAGGTAGCAGCGCAGGCCCGGCTCCGGCAACTGGCTGCCACGGATCTTGCGTCTGCCGAGGGCGCGCAGGTAGAGGTTCAGGCGTGAGTCGGGGCTGTGCAGGTCGTGCCAAGGTCGGGTCATGGTCAGGCTCCCATCAAGGCCTGGCCGCAGACCCGCAGAGCCTGGCCGTTGACCGCGCCGGAACCTGGCTGGCTGAGCCAGGCGATGGCCTCGGCGACATCCTGCGGCAAGCCGCCCTGGCCGAGCGAGCTCAGGCGCCGGCCGGCTTCGCGCAGGCCCATGGGCATGGCCGCGGTCATGTGCGTCTCGATAAAGCCCGGCGCCACCGCGTTGATGCTGGCACCCTGTGCGGCCAGGCGCGGCGCCCAGGCCTGGGCGAAACCGATCAGCCCGGCCTTGCTGGCCGCGTAGTTGGACTGGCCGCGGTTGCCGGCGATGCCGCTGACCGAGGCGAGCAGGGTGATACGGGCGTCGCGCTGCAGCTTGCCACCCTCGAACAGCGCCTGGGTCAGCACCTGCGGGGCCTTTAAGTTGACGGCCAGCACCGCGTCCCAGTATTCCGGGGTCATGTTGGCAAGGGTCTTGTCGCGGGTGATGCCGGCGTTGTGCACCACGATGTCCAGGCCTTGCGGCAAGGCTTCGAGCAACTGCGCGGCGGCATCGGCGGCGCAGATGTCCAGGGCCAGGGCACGGCCGCCCAGGCGCGCGGCGAGGGCGTCGAGGTCGCGCTGCGCCTGGGGCACGTCGAGCAAGGTCACCTCGGCGCCATCGCGGGCCAGTGTTTCGGCGATGGCCGCGCCGATACCCCGCGCGGCACCGGTGACCAGGGCGTGACGGCCGGCCAGCGGGCGAGTCCAGTCTTCGACCTGGGCGGCGCACGCCGACAGGCGCAGGACCTGCCCGGAAACGAACGCACTCTTGGGCGAGAGAAAGAAGCGCAGCGCGCCTTCGAGCTGGTCTTCGGCGCCATCACCGACATACAAGAGATTGGCCGTTGCGCCGTTGCGCAACTCCTTGGCCAGCGAACGGCTGAAACCCTCCAGGGCGTGTTGGGCGACACTGGCTTGCGCATCGTCCAGGCTTTCCGGGGCGCGCCCCAGGATCACCACATGGGCGCTGGGGGCCAGGCTGCGCAGCAAGGGCTGGAAGAATTCGCGCAACTGCTTGAGCGCATCGCTGTCGGACAAGTGACTGGCATCGAACACCACGGCCTTGATTTTCGGCCCCAGGCCGGCGACCCAGACGGGGGCGTCGAGCGCTTCGGCGTCGAAGCCGTAGCAATCGGCGGTCAGGCGTGGGGCGATTGCCGCGACCTGGCTGGCCAGCGGGCCGCCACCGAGTACCAGCGCGCCCTCGATGGGGCGCAGGCGCCCGGCCTGCCAGCGCTCCAGCGGCACCGGGCGCGGCAGGCCGAGGGCATCGACCAGTTTGCGGCCAAGGGTGGAGTTGGCAAAGCCCAGATAGCGGTCGCTCATGTACGGTTCTCCCTGAAGGCAAGCATGCAAGTGTGGACCAACTTCGTGGAAGGATCGTTCGAATAGCCGAAAAGAACCTAGTCTTAAGGCTCAAATTGTTTCAGGAGGAACAGGCATGCAGTCAATTCGCCGGGTCGCGATCCTGGGGGGCAACCGGATTCCCTTCGCCCGCTCCAATGGCGCCTACGCCAAGGCCAGCAACCAGGCGATGCTCACCGCCGCCCTCGAAGGCCTGGTGGAGCGCTACCGCCTGCATGGGCTGCGCCTGGGCGAGGTCGCGGCGGGGGCGGTGCTAAAGCACTCGCGTGACATGAACCTGACCCGCGAGTGCGTGCTCGGCTCGCGCCTGTCGCCGCAGACGCCGGCCTACGATATCCAGCAGGCCTGCGGCACTGGGCTGGAGGCGGCGTTGCTGGTGGCCAACAAGATCGCCCTGGGACAGATCGACAGCGGCATCGCCGGCGGCGTCGACACCACCTCGGATGCCCCCATCGCGGTGAGCGAAGGGTTGCGTCAGATCCTGCTGCAGGCCAACCGTGGCAAGAGTCTTGGCGAGCGCCTCAAGCCTTTCCTCAAGTTGCGTCCGGGCCTGCTCAAGCCCGAGCTGCCGCGCAACGGCGAGCCGCGCACGGGGCTGTCGATGGGCGAGCATTGCGAGCGCATGGCGCAGACCTGGCAGATCGAGCGCGGCGACCAGGATGCGCTGGCGCTGCTCAGCCATCAGCACCTGGCGGCGTCCTATCGCGAGGGATGGCACGACGACCTGCTCACGCCCTACCTGGGCCTGACCCGCGACAATAACCTGCGCGCCGACCTCACCCTGGAACAGTTGGCCAAGCTCAAGCCGGTGTTCGAGCGCAGCGGCCTTGGCACGCTCACGCCGGGCAACTCCACGCCGCTGACCGATGGTGCCTCGCTGGTGCTGCTCGGCAGCGAGGCCTGGGCCGAGGAGCATGGCCTCAAGGTGCAGGCCTACTGGGTCGACGGCGAGGCGGCGGCAGTGGATTTCGTCCATGGCCAGGAGGGCCTGCTGATGGCGCCGGTGTACGCGGTGCCACGGCTGCTGGCACGCAACGGCCTGACCTTGCAGGACTTCGATTTCTACGAAATCCACGAAGCCTTTGCCGCCCAGGTGCTGTGCACTCTCAAGGCCTGGGAAGATGCCGACTACTGCCGCACACGGCTGGGGCTCGATGCGCCGCTCGGTGAGATTGACCGTACCAGGCTGAACGTGAAGGGCAGCTCGCTGGCCGCAGGGCACCCGTTCGCCGCGACGGGCGGGCGGATTCTGGCGAACATGGCCAAGCTGCTCAGCGAGCGGGGCAAGGGGCGCGGCCTGATTTCCATCTGCGCGGCGGGCGGCCAGGGAGTGACGGCGATCATCGAGCGATAGGTTCGGCGTTGACTGCGATGGCTGATACCCTTGTCCGTCCCGAGACACCAGGCCCAATCATGTCGACTATCGGCCCGCGCCCCATCCCCACGCTGGACCACTTGCCCAGGCCGCTCTATGCCCGCGCCGAGAGCCTCGGTGCCGGATCCTGGACCACCCGCCACCGCCACGACTGGGTGCAGTTCTCCTACGCCATCAGCGGGGTGCTTGGCGTGTACACCAGCGACGGCAGCTACTTCGCCCCGCCGCAATGGGGCGTGTGGATCCCGGCCGGCACCGAGCACGATGTGGTGACCTCGATGCAGGCCGAGATGCGCAGCCTGTATGTGCGCAGCGATGCCTGCCCATGGTCGCCCAGCGAATGCCGGGTGCTGGAGGTCACGCCGCTGGCGCGCGAGCTGATCAAGCAGTTCTGCACCTTCGCCGTGGCCTATCCGGAGGGCGACAGCGCCGAGGCGCGGCTGGTGGCGGTGTTGCTGGACCAACTGCGCACCCTGCCGCAGGTAGGCTTCTCGCTGCCGTTGCCGCGCCATCCGGGGTTGCTGGCGTTGTGCAACGGGCTGATCGCCGCGCCCGACCAGGTGCAGACCTTGCAGCAGTGGGCCGTGCAACTGGGGGTGTCGGAAAAGACCCTGATGCGCCTGTTCCAGCGCGAGACGGGGCTGAGCTTTCGCAACTGGCGCCAGCGCATGCGCCTGTTGACGTCGCTGGCGCTGCTGGAAGCGGGGGAGAGCGTCACCCAGGCGGCGCTGGGCTGCGGTTATGACTCGACCTCGGCCTATATTGCCGCGTTCAAGCAGTTGTTCGGGGCGACGCCGGGGGAGCTTCGCCTGTAGCAGGTAAAAGGCCGGTCGGTGGGCAACCGCGCATCTACAAGAGCGCGCGTGCCCACCGCCGGCAACTCAGGTCTTGAACCTGCGCACCAGCGCATCCAGCTCGTTGGACAGCCCGGCCAGGCTCTCGGAGTCCTGACGCGCCGCCTGGGCCAGTTCCGCCACCAGTTGGGCATCGCCATGGATCTGGCTGATGTGGCGGTTGATGTCCTCGGCCACCTGGTGCTGCTCCTCGGCGGCGGTGGCGATCTGGGTGTTCATGTCGCGGATGACGTCCACCGATTCGCGGATCTGGCCGAAGCTGTCGCGGGCCAGGCCGATACGGCTGACCGACTGCTGCGAGACCTCGATGCTGGCGTGCATCTGCTCGGCGACCTGGGCCGTGCGGCTGGCCAGGTTGCCCAGCAGGCCGTCGATCTCGGCGGTGGAGTCGGCGGTGCGCTTGGCCAGGGCGCGAACTTCGTCGGCGACCACGGCAAAGCCGCGGCCCTGCTCACCGGCGCGGGCGGCCTCGATGGCGGCGTTGAGCGCCAGCAGGTTGGTCTGCTCGGCAATCGAGCGGATGGTGCCGAGGATCGACTGGATGGCATTGCTGTCACGCTCCAGTTGCTGGATCGATTGCGCCGACTGCTCGATTTCCTGGCTCAGGCGATCGACGCTCTGCACCGCCGCGTCGATCTGCTGCTGCCCTTCACGGGCCTGCTGCTGGCCGCTGTCGGCCGATTGCGCGGCCTGGCTGCAGGAACGGGCCACTTCGTTGGCGGTGGCGACCATCTCATGGAAGGCCGTGGAGACCATGTCCACCGCTTCGCGCTGGCGCCCGGCGGCTTCGGCCATGTCGCCGGAGACGCGGGTCGAGCTGTTGGAGGTGCTGAGGATCTTGCTCGCCGCACCGCCGATGTGCTGGATCAGGCTGCGGATGGCGCCGAGGAACTGGTTGAACCAGCTGGCCAGCTGGGCGGTTTCGTCGCGGCCGCGGATCTCCAGGTTGCGGGTCAGGTCGCCTTCGCCCTGGGCGATGTTCTCCAGGCCGCTGGTGACGCTGTTGATCGGGCGCACGATGAGCTTGGCGAACGCCGCGCCTACCACGGCGAACACGGCGGCCAGGATCAACGCGACGACGCCGATCAGCCAGGTAAGGCGGGTGGTGGTCTGCATCACTTCGTCTTGCTGGATCAGGCCGATGAAGGTCCAGCCGAGTTTCTCGTCGGGGTAGACGTTGGCCATGTAGCGCTCGCCGTTCAACTGCACTTCGGCCAGGCCCTTGCCGGCCTTGGCCAGCTCGGCGTAGCCGTCGCCCAGGCTGGCGAGCTGCTTGAAGTTGTGGCTGGCGTCGCGCGGGTCGACCATCACGTTGCCGTTGTTTTCCATGAGGATCAGGTAGCCGCTCTCGCCCAGCTTGATCTGCTTGACGATTTCGGTAAGGCCCTTGAGCGACACATCGATGTTGACCACGCCGCCCGGGTTGCCCAGCGTGTTGGCCACGGCGCGCACGGTGCTGACCAGCACGGCGTCGTCGCCGGCCCAGTAGTAGGGGGCGGTGCGCAGGGTTTTGCCGGGGTTGGCCATGGCCGCCTGGTACCAGGGGCGAGTACGCGGGTCATAGTTGGCCATTTTCGGATCGCCCGGCCAGAACGCGTAGCCACCGTCCTTCAGGCCATAGGACACATAGGCGTAGTCCGGGTGGCTCTGGGCCAGGCGGCTGAACAGGTCGAACAGCGCCTTGTCCTGCTCGCCGGGAGCGATGCTGGCGGCATCGGCGCTGATGTGCTTCTTGACGTTGTCAGCGCTGGCCGCCACCAGGGGCTGTGCGGCGAGGTAGTCGACGTTCTGGGTGATGCCCTGGAAGAAGATGTCCATGGCATTGCCGACCTGGCGAATCTCCCGGCTGCTGTTGTCGAGGAAATCGTCGCGGGCTTCGCCGCGCAGGTTGAGCACCACCAGGGTGGCGACCAGGACGATGGGCAGGCCGGCGATGATGGCGAAGGCCCAGGTGAGTTTCTGCTTGATGTTCATCCACGCTCCCAGAGTTGTTCTTGTCGTTGCACGAGGCTGTAACAGTGCATCGGCAAAGCCTGGGTTTTATGTAGGCGAACGCCTGTATTTATTGGGTGAAAAGGCTATTGAAGGGGATATCGGTCGGGGTTGGCTAATATGGCATACCAAAAGGTGTCCGCAGGAGCGACGCACTGCCGCTCCCACAGGCGATACCGTCAGTGACAGCAGCCGCTGCCATTGGCCAGGTCCTTGAGGATCGGGCAATCCGGGCGGTCATCGCCCTGGCAGTGGGCCACCAGCTCACCGAGGGTGTCGCGCAGGCTCACCAGCTCTTCGATGCGCTGGTTCAGCGCGTCGATATGCTGCATGGCCAGGGCCTTCACGTCGGCGCTGGCGCGCTGGCGGTCCTGCCACAGGGTCAGCAGCTTGGCGACTTCGTCCAGGGAGAAGCCCAGGTCCCGCGAGCGCTTGATGAACGCAAGGCTGTGCAGGTCTTCCTGCTGGTACAGGCGATAGCCGCTTTCGCTGCGCGTGGCGGGGCGCAACAGACCGATGGACTCGTAGTAACGGATCATCTTGGCGCTGAGCCCGCTACGGCGGGCGGCCTGGCCGATGTTCATGGCGCCTCCTGGTCGATGGCGGTGGGTTTCCAGGTTTTCAGCCACAGGGCGTTGCTGACCACGCTGACGCTGGACAGGGCCATGGCGGCGCCGGCCAGTATCGGGTTGAGGTAACCAAGTGCGGCCAGGGGGATGCCGACCAGGTTGTAGATGAAGGCCCAGAACAGGTTCTGGCGGATCTTCGCATAGGTCTTGTGGCTGATGTCCAATGCCGCGGGCACCAGGCGCGGATCGCCGCGCATCAGGGTGATGCCGGCGGCCTGCATGGCCACGTCGGTGCCGCCGCCCATGGCGATGCCGATATCGGCGGCGGCCAGTGCCGGGGCGTCGTTGATGCCGTCGCCGACCATGGCCACCACGCCTTGCTGCTTGAGCGCGGCGACTGTAGCCGCCTTGTCCGCTGGCAGCACTTCGGCATGCACGTCATCGATGCCCAGGGCGTCGGCCACCACTTTGGCGCTGCCACGGTTGTCGCCCGTCAGCAGGTGGCTGCTGATGCCACGGGCATGCAGCGCGTCGATGGCCGCGCCGGCGCCGGGCTTGAGGCTGTCGCCGAAGGCGAACAGGCCGAGTACGCGAGGGTGCTGGCCGCGTTCGATCAACCAGGACAGCGTGCGGCCCTCGGCTTCCCAGGCCTGCGCACTGTCGGCCAGGTCACCCGGCGGCAGACCGTTTTCGTCGAGCAGGCGACGGTTGCCCAGGGCCAGTTCACGGCCATCCACCTGGCCGGCGATGCCGCGACCGGTGAGGGACTGGCTGTCGGCAACCTGTGGCACGTGCAGGCCTTGTTCGGCGCAGGCGTCGAGTACCGCTTTGGCCAAGGGGTGCTCACTGCCGCGTTGCAGGGCGCCGGCCAGGCGCAGCAACTCGTCGTTGTCGCCGCTGCTGGCTTGGCTGTGGACGATGCGCGGGCTGCCCGAGGTGAGCGTGCCGGTCTTGTCGAACACCACGCTGTTCACCGCATGGGCACGCTCCAGTGCTTCGGCGTCCTTGATCAGGATGCCGTGACGGGCGGCGACGCCGGTGCCGGCCATGATCGCGGCGGGCGTGGCCAGGCCGAGGGCGCATGGGCAGGCGATCACCAGCACGGCGACGGCGTTGATCAGGGCGGTTTCCAGCGGCGCGCCGGCCAGCCACCAGCCGACCAGGGTGATCAGCGCCAGCACCAGTACTGCTGGCACGAACACCTGGCTGACCCGGTCGACCAGCTTCTGGATGGGCGCCTTGGCCGCCTGGGCGTCCTCGACCAGGCGGATGATGCGCGCGAGCACGGTCTCGGTGCCCAGGGCCAGGGTTTTTACCAGCAGCCGGCCTTCGCCGTTGATGGCCCCACCGGTTACCGAGTCGCCAGGCGCCTTGGGCACAGGCAGGCTTTCGCCGCTGATCAGCGCTTCATCGGCATGGCTGCTGCCTTCGAGCACTTCACCATCGACCGGGAAGCGCTCGCCGGGTTTGACCACTACCAGGTCGCCCAGGCGCAACTGACTGATCGCCACCTCTTCCTCGCGCCCTTCGATGACTCGCACCGCCCGTTCCGGGCGCAGCGCCTCCAGCGCCCGGATGGCGCTGGCGGTCTGGCGCTTGGCGCGGCTTTCCAGGTACTTGCCCAGCAGCACCAGGGCGATGACCACCGCCGAAGCTTCGAAATACAGGTGCGGTTCCATGCCGTCATGGGCGTTGGCCCATTGGTACAGGCTCAGGCCGTAGCCGGCGCTGGTGCCCAGGGCGACCAGCAGGTCCATGTTGCCGGCACCGGCGCGCACGGCCTTCCAGGCGGCGACGTAGAAGCGTGCGCCGAGGATGAACTGCACCGGCGTGGCCAGCAGGAACTGCGCCCAGGCCGGCAGCATCCAGTGCACACCGAAGGGTTGCGCCAGCATCGGCAATACCAATGGCAGGGCCAGCAGCAGGGCGGCGCCGACCGCCAGGCGTTCGTTGCGCAGGCGGCGTTGGGCTTGGGCCTGGTCATCGTCGGCGGTGCGCGGCAGGCTGGCGCTGTAGCCGGCCTTTTCCACCGCGGCGATCAACACGCCGTCATCGACGGCCTGCAAAACTTCGAGGTGGGCGCGTTCGCTGGCCAGGTTGACGCTGACCTGCTCGACCCCCGGCAGCTTGCCGAGGGCGCGTTCGACACGGCCGGCGCAGCTGGCGCAGGTCATGCCGCCGATCTGCAGTTCGAGGGTGCGGGTGGGGACGCTGTAACCGGCGTCGCGCACCGCGCCGACCAATGCCGGCAAGCTGTCGGCCGGCGCCTGGACCCGGGCCTGCTCGGTGGCCAGGTTGACGCTGACATGTTCGGTGCCGGTGACCTTGCGCAGGGCGCGCTCGACCCGACCTGCGCAACTGGCGCAGGTCATGCCGCTGATCGGCAGGTCGAAGGTGGTGGATGCGGGCATGGCTCTCTCCTCCGTGGATAGGCCTTCAGCATCAACCTTGCCATGCGGGCAAGGTCAATAGCCCAGGTTGGCTTGCCTCAATTCCAAGCCCTTGTGCCCTGTGGCGATGCGGTACTTCCTGATCTGCCCCGCCTGCAACGTCAGGCGCGTGCTGCGCTGGTCTTCGATACCCGGGGCGCAACCGGGCATCTGCCCGGGGAGCAGGCGCAAGCGTACGTCGACCGGGCCCGGTGGCAGGTTGAACGAGGTCGATTGCTCCTGGAACAGCCGGCCGGCCAACTGATCATTGAGGTAGATACCGATCTCGCAACTGCTGGCCACTTCCAGGCGCTCCCGGGAAATCATCAGCACGCTGTAGTCCGAGTTGCCTTCGGCGCTGGCCGGTGGCACCACGGCCAGCGCGCCCAGCAGTCCGACTAGGCTCATTGCTGCCCTGATCATGAAGAATCTCCTGCTTGCCAAAATCGTCAAAGGCGCAGCTTGGCCGAGCCGCGCAAGGATTTCCAGCCCGGCCGTTTGACGCGGAACTTGACCTTGCCCCGATGGCAAGGCTGAAAGTAGACAAAACCCACAAGGAGGCAACCCCTATGCAAGTGTTCAATGTACAAGGCATGACCTGTGGCCATTGCGTGAAAGGCGTGACCCGTGCGGTGCAGGAGCAGGACGCCGCGGCGCGGGTAGAGGTGGACCTGGCGGCGAAGCAGGTGCGGGTGGACAGTGCGCTGGCGGCGGATCAGATCCTGGCGGCGATTCGTGAAGAGGGGTATCAGGCCGAGGTGGCCTGAACGGCTGGATTGTCCAGCTAAAGCATTTCTGTAGAAGCGGGCTGCCTGGGCAAGCCCGCGGCTACAGAAATACAGGCCAATTATTGCAAAGGTTTTCAACGCCCGATGATCCAGTGCAGGTAGACTAAACGACTTGCTTAGCCTGCTATGGATTCTCCATGAACCTGCGAACCTTGCTGATTCTCGGCGCCCTCAGTGCGTTCGGGCCTTTGGCGATCGACTTCTATCTGCCCGCCTTCCCGGCCATGGCGCATGCCTTCGCCACCGACGAAAAGCATGTGCAGGCGACCCTGGCCGCCTACTTCCTCGGCCTGTCCCTGGGGCAGCTTGCCTATGGGCCAGTGGCCGACCGATTCGGCCGGCGCATCCCGCTACTGTTCGGGGTCGGCTTGTTCACCGTGGCCTCCCTGGCCTGCGCCTACGCCCCCAACCTCGACAGCCTGATCGTGGCGCGCTTCGTCCAGGCCCTGGGCGGCTGCGCCGGCATGGTGCTGTCGCGGGCGATCGTCAGCGACAAGTGCGACGCGGTGGCCTCAGCCAAGGTGTTCTCGCAATTGATGCTGGTGATGGGCTTGGCACCGATCCTCGCGCCGATGCTCGGTGGCGTGCTGGTCAACGTGTCCGGTTGGCAGTCGATCTTCCTCGCCCTGAGCCTGTTCAGCGCGGCCTGCCTGGTGGCCGTCGGCCTGGGGCTGCCAGAGAGCTTGCCGGCCCATGTGCCGCGCCAGCCTCTGTCGGGCGCGCTGCGCCAGTACCTGCGGCTGTTCGGTGACCGGGTTTTTGTCGGTCATGCGTTGACCGGTGGTATCGCCATCGCCGGAATGTTTGCCTACATCGCCGGTTCACCGTTCGTGTTCATCAAGTTATATGGGGTGCCCGCCGAGCACTATGGCTGGCTGTTCGGCACCAACGCCGCAGGCTTCATCCTGATGGCCCAGGTCAATGCGCGCCTGCTGGCCAAGCGTGGCCCGGCGTTCCTGCTGGCGCGGGCAGTGTGGCTGTACCTGGTGGCGGCGCTGGCGCTGCTGGTGGTCGCGGCGCTGCGCCCAGCGCAGTTGTGGCCGTTGCTGGTGCCGTTGTTCATATGCATCGCCAGCCTTGGTTGCATCATCCCCAACGCCTCGGCCTGCGCCATGAGCGGGCAGGGCGCGCGGGCCGGCAGCGCCTCGGCGCTGATGGGCTGTCTGCAGTTCAGCGTCGCCGCGGGCGCGGCAGCGCTGGTCGGGGTGCTGCACGATGGCAGCGCGGTGCCCATGGCGCTGGTGATCAGCCTGTGCGGCGCACTGGTGGTCAGTGTCGCAGTGCTGACCCGGCGCTTGCAGGCCAGCCGGCCTGCGTGAGGGTGTGGGGCGCGCTCAGGCGCGCCTCCAGCAGGGCGACGAACGAGCGTGCCTCGGCCTCGCTACGGAAACTCACCACATGCTGGTCGAGCTGGACCTGCCAGGGGCAGGCGGGATTTCGGTTCGACGCACTGACGACAATCTTCATCGCGATCCACCTCCAGTGAGCGGGAGCGGATCTAGTGTAGCGCCGCTCCCGGCGCTCACCATGACCGTCAGTCACTCCCCTGACTGACGGTCATGGTGGCTTGAAGTAAGGCCACCTTCTGTTTTGCGCAGCGGAAGTTTTCACTGTGTATGTCGGACTTTTCGAGCCTGGTGATAGCGGCTGTCAGCTACGTTCCTGGCGCAGCCACAGTAGAACGGGGGCATAAGCCACTTCTGCGGCGCGGCGCGCTGACAAACGCACCTTTGCGGACGTTGCGCGGGGGACCAACGCCCACTCGGTCCGTGCATGCATGCCGCGAGGCGAGCCACCTCCAGCGGCTTATACTGCCTCCGGCGCCCAATGCCAGCGTGAGATCCTTCCTGGCCTGGCGCTGACCATCCGGCACACGAACCATCCCGTGCTTGCCCGCACAGGCGGCAGGGCGTCGGCGCTTATCGCCGCCAGACGAGTTACATCAGGGAGCTTCAGTTTCATGACCGCAGTCCGCAGCATCAGTCAGGTTGCCAGCCTGATGGCCGATCCCAAGCGCAGCGCCATGTTGTGGGCGTTGATCGATGGCACCCCGCGTGCGGCGGACGAGCTTGCCGTGATCACCGGCCTGAGCACTTCCTCGGCTTGCGCGCACCTGTCGCTGTTGTCCAGTGCCGGCTTGCTCAGGCACGAAACGCGTGGGCGCAAACGCTTTTTCCGCCTGGCAACGCCGGAGGTCGGCACCGCAGTGGAGGCCCTTGCCAGCGTCCAGTTGGCCAGCCGCTCCGTGGGTGGGCAGGGCTCTTCGCTGCAAATCCCTCTGTCGATGCGCAAGGCGCGCTTGTGCGGTGATCATCTGGGCGGCGAGGTGGCTGCCGCGCTCCTGCATCGCCTGCATGTGGCCGGTTGGTTGGAGGGCAGCGAACAGCACCTGGTCGTGAGCCAGGAGGGCAAGGGGCAACTGGAGGCGATGGGGGTGTTCATCGACGCGCTGGCCGCCGCCGACCGGCGTGGCTGTGTGATCTGCCACTGCAGCAAGTGGAACGATCAGGGTCCGCACCTCGGCGGTTGCCTGGGCCAAGCGTTGCTCAGGCTGTTCACCCAGTCGGGCTGGGTGCGTGAGCAGGAGGGCAGCCGGGCGGTGCACCTTACACCGCTCGGCCAACAGCAGATCAACGCGATCGCCTGCCTACCCTCGCGCCAGGTCGGTTAGCGCACCAGGCGTGCGTCCAGGCTGTTCTGCGCCAGGCGGCGTGCCTGCTCCTGGGTCATGCCCAGATGCTCGTGCAGGGCATGGAAGTTCTCGGTGACGTAGCCGCCGAAGTAGGCCGGGTCATCGGAGTTGACCGTGACCTTCACGCCACGCTCGAGCATGTCGAGGATGTTGTGCTGGCTCATGTGGTCGAACACGCACAGTTTGGTGTTGGACAACGGGCAGACGGTCAACGGGATCTGCTCGTCGATGATGCGCTGCATCAGGCGTTCGTCCTCGATGGCGCGCACGCCGTGGTCGATACGCTGGATCTTCAGCAGGTCGAGCGCCTCCCAGATGTATTCGGGCGGGCCTTCCTCGCCGGCATGGGCCACGGTCAAAAAGCCTTCGCTGCGGGCGCGGTCGAAGACGCGCTGGAACTTGCTGGGCGGATGGCCTTTTTCCGAGCTGTCCAGGCCTACGGCGACGAATGCGTCGCGGAAGGGCAGGGCCTGGTCGAGGGTTTGCTGCGCCTCGTCCTCGCTCAGGTGGCGCAGGAAGCTGAGGATCAAACCACTGGAGATGCCAAGCTGTTCACGGCCATCCTTGAGTGCCTGGCTGATGCCATTGAGCACCACCTCGAACGGAATGCCCCGGTCGGTATGGGTCTGCGGGTCGAAGAACGGCTCGGTGTGGATAACGTTCTGCGCCTTGCAGCGTTGCAGGTAGGCCCAGGTCAGGTCGTAGAAATCCTGCTCGGTACGCAGGACGCCGGCGCCCTGGTAATAGAGGTCGAGGAATTCCTGCAGGTTGTTGAAGGCATAGGCGCCGCGCAGGGTTTCGACATCGGCCCAGGGCAGCGCGACCTTGTTGCGTTCGGCCAGGGCGAACAGCAGTTCGGGCTCCAGCGAGCCCTCCAGGTGCATGTGCAGTTCCGCCTTGGGCAAGGCGTTCAGCCAGTCATACATGTGTGCAATCTCGATCAGGTACGGTTGGCCGCCATTCTACAGGGCCTGGCCGGGCAATGCGCCCATCCAGGCCTGTCACGCAGTGAATCACCAGGTGAGCGGCTCGCCCTTGTAGTTGATGAAACGCAGGCCGCCGTTGCCGCTCTGCGCCTTGATCTGCTCGAGCATGCCACGGGTGCTGGTGAGCACGTCGATCTCGGCATTCTCGCCGCCCATGTCGGTCTTCACCCAGCCCGGATGCATGGCCAGCACGGCAAGGTCGGGGCGCTGCAACTCGACCACGAAGCTGTTGATCATCGAGTTGAGGGCAGCCTTGCTGGCCTTGTACAGGCAGATCTCGCCGCCGTCGGGGATGGTCACGCTACCCAGGATCGAGCTCATGAAGGCCAGCACGCCGCTGCCTTGACGCACCTGGCTGGCCAGGCGCCGGGCCACACGGATCGGCGCCACGGCGTTGGTCATGAACAGCTCGCCGATCTGCTGCACCTGCACGCTTTCAAGGTCCTGCGGCAGCGGGCCCATGACTCCGGCGTTGACGAACACCAGGTCGAACACTTCACCTTGCAGGCGCTGCTTGAGCCCGTCGAGTTGGACGGTGTCGTTCATCTCCAGGCGCTCGATACGTACACCGGAAACCTCGCGCAGAGCGCCTGGCTGTTGCGGGTCGCGCACGGTGGCGACGACATTCCAGCCATCTTCGCGCAAGCGTTGCACCAGCCCGAGGCCAAGGCCTCGGGAGGCGCCGATGATCAGGGCATTCTTGTTTGCGGTCATTGCGATACTCCATATCAAAGGCGGGGCGAGCGCTGTTGTGCATAGGTTCGCTCGCCGAGCGACAACGGGGTGATTGCCCTCCACCGGGAAAGGCCTGGGTGACGAGCATAAACCAGGTACCTGGCGCTCGCCTTGTGGAGGCTGATCAAAAAACGATCGATTGCCTGGAAAGCCTGTGGGGGCTGGGCCTGGCGCTGTAGTTCACGGGTTATCCACAAGCCGCTCCACAGTAATTGTGTGCAAGCGCAGCGGGCCAGAAAATGGCGGTTTGGGGGCGAGCTTACATTGAAAGCTGGGGATAACTCACAGTCTTTCAGTCACTTGTGCCGGTGTCACACAAATGTGATCAAAATATGCTCAATGCTTCGCAGGCCTTGTCGCACAAGGCCTGTATCAGCTTGCCCCAAGCTTATCCACAGGCAGGCCCACAGTAGTTGTGGGCAACGCTCACTCTCTTTCCAGCAGGATGCGACCGCGGCTCAGGTCGGCGAGTTGCTGCTGCAGTAGGTTGAGGTGGCTTTCACCCAGGGCGATGCGCAGGTCGACGCCGTTGGCGGTGAACTGCTCGTCCAGCACCACGCCGTCCACCTCAGCCAGGCGTAGCTTGAGCAGCGCTAGTTCGCTGAAGGTGCAGCTGCAACTGAACGCGCTGCGCTGCACCAGCACACGCTTGGGTGCCTGCTGCAGGCATTTGTTGGCGCCGCCGCCGTAGGCCCGGGCCAGGCCACCGGTGCCCAGCTGGATGCCGCCATACCAGCGGATCACCAGCACCACCACCTGGTCGCAGTCCTGGGCTTCGATGGCGGCTAGGATCGGTCGCCCGGCCGTGCCGCCCGGTTCGCCGTCATCGCTGCTGCGGTACTGGGCGCCGAGCTTCCAGGCCCAGCAGTTGTGGGTGGCCGCCAGGTCGCTGTGGCGTTCGATGAAGGCCATGGCCTCGGCGGGGCTGCCGATCGGGCCGGCGAGGGTGATGAAGCGGCTCTTGCGGATTTCTTCGCGCAATTCGCAGAGCTCGAGCAGGGTAGAAGGCATAAGTCCGGGTCAGGCGGGCGTGCTGATGCCGCAGCCTTTGAGAATGATGTGGATAAGATTGTTGCTGGCGTCTTCCATGTCCTGTTTGGTCAGGCGGCTGCGGCCGGTGACCTGGCAGATCTGGGTGGCGAAGTCGGCGTAGTGCTGGGTGCTGCCCCAGAGCAGGAAGATCAGGTGCACCGGATCTACCCGGTCCATCTTGCCGGCGTCCATCCAGGCCTGGAACACCGCGGCGCGGCCACGGAACCATTCCCGGTAGTCGGCGCTGAAGTACTCGCTCAGGCACTCGCCGCCGCTGATCACTTCCATGGCGAAGATTCGCGAGGCCTGCGGGTTGCGCCGGGAGAACTCCATCTTGGTGCGAATGTACTGGCTGAGCGCCTCGGCCGGGTCGTCCTCCACGCTCAGGGCGTTGAAGGTGCTGTCCCACAGTTCGATGATGTTGCTCAGCACCGCGATGTACAGGCCCAGCTTGTTGGTGAAGTAATAATGCAGGTTGGCCTTGGGCAACCCGGCCTTGAGCGCGATGGTGTTCATGCTCGTGCCCTTGTAGCCGTGGCGGGCGAACTCGTCCTCGGCGGCCTGGATGATGGCCTGTTCGTTCTTCTGGCGAATGCGGCCGGCGGGCTTGCCCGAGGCGGGGGAGCGATGCGCAGGGACTTCTAGGGTCATGGACGATTCCGGGCGGGTCGTTACGGATGTCGGACAGATTACCTGCCTGTGCCGAAGTGACAAGCATTAGCGTCAGGGACAGGCATCAGCGTGTCGCAGCCAGGCTCTCGAGGAAGCTTTCCAGCACCAGGTTTGGTCGTCGTCCCTTGCGCGTTACCCAGCTCAGGCCCAGGTCATAGAAGCGCTGGGCGGGCTTCAGCGCCCGCAGGCGCCCTTGCTGCACCCAGAAGCTGGCGTAGTGGTCGGGCAAATAGCCGATATAGCGGCCCGTCAGGATCAGGAAGGCCATGCCTTCGCGGTCCGAGGCGCTGGCGGTACAGTGCAGGGCCTGGTAGTGCGCCTGGATGTCGGCGGGCAGGCGGAAGGTCGGGGCGATAGCGTCCTGGGCGTTGAGGCGATCGTCATCGATCTGCTGGTCTTCGGCGTAGAACAGCGGATGGCCGACCGCGCAATAAAGCAGCGAGCGCTCGCTGTACAGCGGTTGGTATTCAAGACCTGACAACGGACTGGTCTGCGGTACCACGCCCACGTGCAGGCTGCCGTCGAGCACGCCTTGCTCGACCTGGCTGGGGGCGATCATGCGGATCTGGATACGCACGTCGGGGCCGCGGTCCTTGAGTTCGGCAAGGGCGTGGGTGATGCGCATGTGTGGCAGGGTGACCAGGTTGTCGGTGAGACCAATGTTCAGCTCGCCGCGCAGGTGCTGGTGCAGGCCATTGACCTCGGTGCGGAACGTCTCCAGGGCGCTGAGGAGTTGCAGCGCCGAGTGGTAGACCTCGCGACCTTCCTCGGTCAGCGAAAAACCTGCCCGGCCACGTTGACACAGGCGCAGGCCCAAGCGCTGTTCAAGGTCATTCATCTGCTGGCTGATGGCCGAACGGCCGATGCCCAGGACGTTTTCCGCCGCTGAAAAGCCGCCGCACTCGACCACACTGCGGTAGATCTTCAATAGGCGAATGTCGAAATCGCTGACCTGCGCGAGGGGATCGGGGCGTCGGCTCATTAGTTTAGTTATCCGCTGACTGAAGGTTAGAAAAGCTGGGTTTTTCGAACTTTATCGCCGTGACAACTTAGCTGCAACAACACCCATCGTTGCCTAATCGTCTTTCGAGGAACCGCCCGATGAACATGCCCGAATCCGCTCAAGCCGGTCTGGCCAGCCAGCTCAAGCTGGATGCCCACTGGATGCCGTACACCGCCAACCGCAACTTCCAGCGCGACCCGCGGCTGATCGTGGCGGCCGAAGGCAACTACCTGGTCGACGACAAGGGCCGCAAGGTGTTCGACGCCTTGTCGGGCCTGTGGACCTGCGGCGCCGGGCATACTCGCAAAGAGATCAGCGAAGCGGTGGCCCGTCAGGTCGCCACCCTCGACTACTCGCCGGCCTTCCAGTTCGGCCACCCGCTGTCGTTCCAGCTGGCTGAGAAGATCGCCAACCTGGTGCCGGGCGACCTGAACCACGTGTTCTTCACCAACTCCGGCTCCGAGTGCGCCGACACTGCGCTGAAAATGGTGCGTGCCTACTGGCGCCTGAAAGGCCAGGCCACCAAGACCAAGATCATCGGCCGTGCCCGTGGCTATCACGGGGTGAACATCGCCGGCACCAGCCTGGGTGGCGTCAACGGTAACCGCAAGCTGTTCGGTCAGTTGCTGGACGTCGACCATCTGCCCCACACCGTGCTGCCGGGCAACGTGTTCAGCAAGGGCATGCCGGAAGAGGGCGGTATCGCCCTGGCCGACGAGATGCTCAAGCTGATCGAGCTGCATGACGCCTCGAACATCGCCGCGGTCATTGTCGAACCGCTGGCTGGTTCCGCCGGTGTGCTGCCGCCGCCGAAGGGCTACCTCAAGCGCCTGCGCGAGATCTGCAGCCAGCACAACATCCTGCTGATCTTCGATGAAGTGATCACCGGCTTCGGCCGCATGGGCGCCATGACCGGTGCCGAAGCCTTCGGCGTGACCCCGGACCTGATGTGCATCGCCAAGCAGGTCACCAACGGCGCCATCCCGATGGGCGCGGTGATCGCCACCGGCGAAATCTACCAGACCTTCATGAACCAGCCGACTCCTGAGTACGCGGTGGAATTCCCCCACGGCTACACCTACTCGGCGCACCCGGTCGCCTGCGCCGCCGGCATCGCCGCGCTGGACCTGCTGCAGAAGGAAAACCTGGTGCAGTCCGCAGCCGAGCTGGCGCCGCACTTCGAAAAGCTGCTGCATGGCGTCAAAGGCACCAAGAACGTCGTCGATATCCGCAACTACGGCCTGGCCGGCGCGATCCAGATCGCCGCGCGCGATGGCGATGCCATCGTTCGTCCGTACGAGGCGGCCATGAAGCTGTGGCAAGCCGGCTTCTATGTACGCTTCGGTGGCGACACCCTGCAGTTCGGGCCGACCTTCAACACCCAGCCTCAAGAGCTGGATCGTCTGTTCGACGCCGTGGGCGAAGCCCTGAACAAGGTCGACTGATTTTCCGATTCTGACGTCGGGCGCGTGAGTGCCACGCGCCTGTCTCTACCTTCTTTATCTGGAGTTATGCATGAGCATTGTTCAGCACCTGATCCACGGCGAACTGGTCAGCAAGGGCGAGCGCACCGCTGATGTCTTCAACCCGTCGACCGGCCAGGCGGTGCGCAAGGTCGAGCTGGCCAGCCGCGCCACTATCCAGCAGGCCATCGATTCGGCCAAGGCCGCCTTCCCGGCCTGGCGCAATACCCCACCGGCCAAGCGCGCCCAGGTGATGTTCCGCTTCAAGCAGCTGCTTGAGCAGAACGAAGCGAAAATCTCGCAGATGATCAGCGAGGAACACGGCAAGACCGTGGAGGACGCTGCGGGCGAGCTCAAGCGTGGCATCGAGAACGTCGAGTTCGCCTGCGCCGCCCCGGAGCTGCTCAAGGGCGAGTACAGCCGCAACGTCGGCCCGAACATCGACGCCTGGTCCGATTTCCAGCCGCTGGGCATCGTCGCCGGTATCACGCCGTTCAACTTCCCGGCCATGGTGCCGCTGTGGATGTACCCGCTGGCCATCGCCTGCGGCAACGCATTCATTCTCAAACCGTCCGAGCGTGACCCGAGCTCGACCCTGTACATCGCCCAGCTGCTGCTGGAAGCCGGCCTGCCGAAGGGCATCCTCAACGTGGTGCACGGCGACAAGGAAGCGGTCGACGCACTGATCGAGGCGCCAGAGGTCAAGGCCCTGAGCTTTGTCGGCTCGACCCCGATCGCTGAATACATCTATGCCGAAGGCACCAAGCGCGGCAAGCGCGTGCAGGCCTTGGGCGGTGCGAAGAACCATGCGGTGCTGATGCCCGACGCCGATCTGGATAACGCGGTCAGCGCGCTGATGGGCGCTGCCTATGGTTCTTGCGGCGAGCGCTGCATGGCCATTTCGGTGGCGGTGTGTGTCGGCGACCAGGTGGCCGATGCGCTGATCGCCAAGCTGGAGCCGCAGATCAAGGCGCTGAAGATCGGTGCCGGTACGTCCTGCGGCCTGGACATGGGCCCGCTGGTGACCGCGGCCGCCCGTGACAAGGTTGTGGGTTACATTGACGACGGCGTCGCCGCTGGCGCCAAGCTGGTGGTCGATGGGCGCGGTTTCCGTGTGGCCGGTAACGAAGATGGCTATTTCGTCGGTGGCACCTTGTTCGACAAGGTAACCCCCGAAATGCGTATCTATAAGGAAGAGATTTTCGGGCCGGTGCTGTGCGTGGTGCGGGTGAACAGCCTGGAGCAAGCCATGCAGTTGATCAACGAGCATGAGTACGGCAACGGTACCTGCATCTTCACCCGTGACGGTGAGGCGGCGCGGCTGTTCTGCGATGAGATCGAAGTGGGCATGGTCGGCGTCAACGTGCCGCTGCCGGTGCCGGTGGCGTATCACAGCTTCGGTGGCTGGAAGCGTTCGCTGTTTGGTGATCTGCATGCCTATGGCCCGGACGGTGTGCGTTTCTATACCCGTCGTAAGGCGATCACCCAGCGTTGGCCGCAGCGGGCCAGCCATGAGGCGTCGCAGTTTGCCTTCCCTAGCTTGTAAGGCGCAGGGATGAAAGCGGGGCGGCCGAGAGGCCGCCCCGCTTAGTTTTGAGGTTTTGCTTTATATAACTGAAATAAAGGTTGACGGGGTTTCAGATCCCCTTATAATGCGCCCCACTTCCAGCGACATCGGAACGAAAAACTCCTTGAATATCAATGAGTTGATTGTTTGGAGAGGTTGCGGAAGTGCTTCGATCGTCAGATCGGCAGTGGTGAAAAAGGCAGTTGACAGCAGGTTGTAACGCTGTATGATTCGCCTCCCGCTACGAGAGATCGCAGCGAGTCAAGTGTTTGAAGTTGAACGGGTTTCTCGCAAAATACTTCAAAATAAACGCTTGACAGCCAATGAGGAAAGCGTAGAATGCGCGCCTCGGTTGAGACGAAAAGCTCTTAACCAAACGCTCTTTAACAAATTGAATCAAGCAATTCGTGTGGGTGCTTGTGAGTATGGACTGATAGTCGCCAAGATTATCAGCATCACAAGTGGCCATGCGAGAAATCACATAGTCATTTGAGATTGCTGAGCCAAGTTTAGGGTTTCTTAAAAACCCAAGCAGTATTGAACTGAAGAGTTTGATCATGGCTCAGATTGAACGCTGGCGGCAGGCCTAACACATGCAAGTCGAGCGGATGACGGGAGCTTGCTCCTTGATTCAGCGGCGGACGGGTGAGTAATGCCTAGGAATCTGCCTGGTAGTGGGGGACAACGTTTCGAAAGGAACGCTAATACCGCATACGTCCTACGGGAGAAAGCAGGGGACCTTCGGGCCTTGCGCTATCAGATGAGCCTAGGTCGGATTAGCTAGTAGGTGAGGTAATGGCTCACCTAGGCGACGATCCGTAACTGGTCTGAGAGGATGATCAGTCACACTGGAACTGAGACACGGTCCAGACTCCTACGGGAGGCAGCAGTGGGGAATATTGGACAATGGGCGAAAGCCTGATCCAGCCATGCCGCGTGTGTGAAGAAGGTCTTCGGATTGTAAAGCACTTTAAGTTGGGAGGAAGGGTTGTACGCTAATACCGTGCAATTTTGACGTTACCGACAGAATAAGCACCGGCTAACTCTGTGCCAGCAGCCGCGGTAATACAGAGGGTGCAAGCGTTAATCGGAATTACTGGGCGTAAAGCGCGCGTAGGTGGTTCGTTAAGTTGGATGTGAAAGCCCCGGGCTCAACCTGGGAACTGCATCCAAAACTGGCGAGCTAGAGTATGGTAGAGGGTGGTGGAATTTCCTGTGTAGCGGTGAAATGCGT
>NZ_CP128543.1:0-155000 GCF_021283165.2 Pseudomonas soli | reverse complement strand
CGCGCCAATACCTGTGGGTCCTGGAACATCTGCGCCAGGTCATTGATCGGCCCGCATGGAACACCTGCCTTCTCCAGCTCAGTGACCCATTCAGCCGTGGTCTTGAACACCGTAGCCTGGCGAATCAACGGAATCAGCTCCGCACGATTGGCTACCCGCTGCTTATTAGTAGAGAACCGCGGGTCATCCGCCCACTGTGCCTGCCCCGCCACTTCAGCAAACTTGCGGAACTGCCCGTCATTACCCACGGTGAGAATGAAATTGCCATCCGCCGTCGGGAAGTCCTGGTAGGGCACGATATTGGGGTGCGCATTGCCCAACCGCCGGGGTGGGTTGCCTGTGGTGAGGTAGTTCATCGCCTGATTGGCCAGGCAGGCAACCTGCACATCCAGCAACGCCATGTCGATATGCTGGCCTGTGCCCGCCTGATCACGATGCGCCAAGGCCGCAAGAATCGCCACGGTGGAATACAGCCCGGTCAGGATGTCAGTGAGCGCCACCCCAACCTTCATCGGCCCCGCACCCTCCTCCCCCTCCGGGCGCCCGGTCAGGCTCATCAGCCCGCCCAACCCCTGGATCATGAAGTCATAGCCGGCACGCTTGGCATACGGCCCGGTCTGACCAAAACCGGTGATCGAGCAATAGATAAGCTTCGGATTGATGGCCTTCAGGCTTTGGTAATCCAACCCGTATGCCGCCAACCCTCCCACCTTGAAGTTCTCAATGACGATATCCGACTTCGCCGCCAACTCACACACCAGGCGCTGGCCTTCGGGCTGAGTGAAGTCGATGGTCACCGAGCGCTTGTTGCGGTTGGCCGACAGGTAGTAGGCCGCCTCGCTGGTATTCTCGCCCTGGGCATCGCGCAAGAAAGGCGGCCCCCAGGAGCGGGTGTCGTCACCTGCGCCGGGGCGCTCCACCTTGATTACATCCGCTCCAAGGTCGGCAAGGATCTGGCCGGACCAGGGGCCGGCCAATACCCGGGAAAGATCCAGCACCCGCAGATGGGAAAGCGCGCCCATGGCCTGGCTCCTCTATTAATAGAACGCCTGGATGCCGGTCTGCGCACGCCCAAGGATCAGCGCATGCACGTCGTGAGTACCTTCATAGGTGTTGACTACCTCGAGGTTGACCAGGTGGCGGGCGACGCCGAACTCGTCGGAAATACCATTGCCACCCAGCATGTCCCGCGCCAGGCGAGCGATGTCCAGGGCCTTGCCGCAGGAGTTGCGCTTCATGATCGAGGTGATCTCGACCGCCGCGGTCCCTTCGTCCTTCATCCGGCCCAGGCGCAGGCAGCCTTGCAGGGCCAGGGTGATCTCGGTCTGCATGTCGGCCAGCTTCTTCTGGATCAACTGGTTGGCAGCCAGCGGGCGGCCAAACTGCTGACGATCCAGGGTGTATTGGCGAGCGGTGTGCCAGCAGGCCTCGGCGGCCCCCAGCGCACCCCAGGAGATGCCGTAGCGGGCCGAGTTCAGGCAGGTGAACGGGCCTTTGAGGCCGCGCACGTCGGGGAAGATGTTCTCTTCCGGCACAAACACGTTATCCATGACGATCTCGCCGGTGATCGAAGCGCGCAGGCCGACCTTGCCATGGATGGCCGGAGCACTGAGGCCGTCCCAGCCTTTCTCCAGCACGAAGCCGCGGATATCGCCGGCATCGTCCTTGGCCCAGACCACGAATACATCGGCGATCGGGCTGTTGGTGATCCACATCTTGCTGCCGCTCAGGCGATAACCACCGTCGACCTTGCGGGCGCGGGTGATCATCGAGCCAGGGTCGGAACCATGGTTGGGCTCGGTCAGGCCGAAGCAGCCAATCCATTCGCCACTGGCCAGCTTTGGCAGGTACTTCTGCTTCTGTGCCTCGGTACCAAACTCGTTGATCGGCACCATGACCAGCGATGATTGCACGCTCATCATCGAGCGGTAGCCGGAGTCGATACGCTCCACCTCGCGGGCGATCAGGCCGTAGCAGACGTAGTTCAGGCCGCTGCCGCCGTACTGCTCGGGAATGGTCGCGCCGAGCAGGCCGACTTCGCCCATCTCACGGAAGATCGCCGGATCCGTCTGCTCGTGACGGAACGCCTCCAGCACACGGGGTGCCAGCTTGTCCTGGGCGAACTGATAGGCGCTGTCACGGACCATGCGCTCTTCTTCAGTGAGCTGCTGATCCAGCAGCAGCGGGTCGATCCAGTTGAAGCTTGCCTTGCCAGCCATGTGCGGATTCCTCGAAAGATGGGAACGAATTGTTGTGCTGGATTGATCCTAGGCCTGTTTGGCGTGAGGGACAAACGAGGATTGCGCACCGTTTAGTGATATTTTCTCACTTCGTAATCATCAAAATGCCCTGCTCAACGCCTGACATGTGAGGTTCACGTACATGCGCCGCAAGATTCCCAGCACCACTGCCCTGGTCTGCTTCGAGGCGGCCGCACGTCACGAGAGCTTCACCAAGGCCGCTCAGGAACTGGCCCTGACCCAGGGTGCCGTCTGTCGGCAGATCGGCAGCCTGGAGACCTTCCTCAATGTCGAACTGTTCCGCCGTTCGCGCCGGGGCGTGAAATTGACCGAAGCCGGGCTCTCCTATAGCCGCCAGGTAGCCGCACAGCTGGATGCGGTGGAGCGCGACACGCTTTCGGTGATGCGCCAGCAAGGCGCCAATGTCATCGAACTGGCGGTGGTGCCGACCTTCGGCACCCAGTGGTTGCTGCCGCGCCTGAAGGACTTCCAGCAGCGTCACCCCGAGGTCACGGTCAACCTGACCAACCGCACCCGCCCCTTCCTGTTTGCCGACACGCCCTTCGATGCCGCCATTTACTTCGGCGACGCAGACTGGTCGGGCACCCAATCCCACCGACTGATGGGCGAGAACCCCATGCCGGTGTGCAGCCCTTCCCTGCTGGAAGGGCAAGCCAGCCTCGACGCCCAGCGCATTGCCGGCTTGCCGCTGCTGCAGCAGACCACCCGCCCCTATGCCTGGCGACAATGGTTCGACGGCTTGGGGATGAGCGTCGAACGCGACATGACCGGCCCGCGCTACGAGCTGTTTTCGATGCTGGCCCAGGCCGCCATGCATGACATGGGCATTGCGCTGATTCCACCTTTCCTGATCCAGCGTGAGCTGCAGGAGGGCCGACTGGTGGTCGCTAACAGGCATGCCCTCTCCAGCGACAAGGCCTACCATCTGATGATCCCCGAGCGGAAGGTCGAGTCCGCCTCGCTACGGGCGTTCCGCGACTGGCTGGTGGCGCAGGCGCAACAGTACACCGCCACGGAATAGGGTGAAACGGCCAAAGCTGACCCCGTAGTCAATTATTTTGAACACCTACAGATATATGGATTTGTCGCAAATCCGTAATCTGTTCCGTTCACCCTGAAAAACCTAGCAACCCTAGTTACTGCGCGGGTTTGCAGCTGATTTTGCGACATTCAGCAAACTGAGAACGAAAATAGCGGAATTTTTTTCAAATTTTCTCCTAAGCTCCGCATAGCGCGTGCTTGACGGGTCGAGGGCAGGTCGTTGCGACATACGGTCACAGGGTGACTTGTAGTTTTAACTTCGTTTCGCTTCAGAACCGGTTGAAGGCCCTCGGGTTCGTCTGCAAAATGCCTCCCCCGCCCCGGATCCGGCGGGGTCGTGCTCTACGACCACCCAGCCGCACCACCCGAAGTGCGCTGGTTCCTATAAAGACAAAAGGTCACCGCAGGAGACAAAGTCGTGCACATTGGTGTTCCTCTCGAGACGCAGACGGGTGAGACAAGGGTCGCCGCGACCCCGGAAACCATTAAGAAACTGGTTGGCCAGGGCCATCAGGTCACCGTGCAACGGGGGGCAGGGCTCAAGGCCAGCATTCCGGACAGTGCCTATGAGGCCGTTGGCGCCAACTTGGGCGAAGCCGCCGACGCCTTCGGCGCGCAGCTGGTGCTCAAGGTGGTCGCGCCCAGTGACCAGGAACTGGCGCTGATCAACAGCGGCAGCCTGCTGGCAGGCATGCTCAACCCGTTCAACAACGAACTGATCGCCAAGATGGCCGAGCGCGGCATCACCGCCTTCGCCCTGGAGGCTGCACCGCGCACCTCACGCGCGCAAAGCCTCGACGTGCTGTCGTCGCAAGCCAACATCGCCGGCTACAAGGCCGTGCTGCTGGCAGCCCACCACTACCCGCGCTTCATGCCCATGCTGATGACCGCCGCCGGCACCGTGAAAGCCGCCCGTGTGCTGATCCTCGGTGCCGGTGTGGCCGGCCTGCAGGCCATCGCCACGGCCAAGCGCCTGGGCGCGGTGATCGAGGCGTCCGACGTGCGCCCGGCAGTGAAGGAGCAGATCGAGTCGCTCGGCGCCAAGTTCATCGACGTGCCCTACGAGACCGACGAGGAACGTGAGTGCGCCGAAGGTGTGGGCGGCTACGCCCGGCCAATGCCGGCCAGCTGGATGCAGCGCCAGGCCCAGGCCGTGCACGAGCGTGCCAAGCAGGCTGACATCGTCATCACCACCGCATTGATCCCCGGACGCAAGGCACCGACCCTGCTCAGCGCCGAGACCGTGGCGCAGATGAAACCCGGTTCGGTGGTCATCGACCTGGCCGCGGTCCAAGGCGGCAACTGCCCGCTGACCGTGGCCGACCAGGTGGTGATGGCGCACGGCGTGACCCTCGTCGGCCCGACCAACCTGCCGGCCCAGGTCGGTGCCGACGCCTCGGCGCTGTACGCGCGCAACCTGCTGGACTTCATGAAGCTGCTGTTCGACAAGGACGGCAACCTGGTCATCAACCTCGAAGACGACATCGTCGCCGCGTGCCTGATGTGCCGCGACGGCCAGGTCGTGCGCAAGAACGGCTGAGGAGCACGACAATGGAAGACATGCTGATTTCTCACGGCATCTACAACCTGATCATCTTCGTGCTGGCCATCTACGTGGGCTACCACGTGGTGTGGAACGTCACCCCGGCCCTGCACACGCCGTTGATGGCAGTCACCAACGCCATTTCCGCGATCGTCATCGTCGGTGCCATGCTGGCTGCCGCGCTGACCGTCACCCCGGCCGGCAAGGTCATGGGCACCCTGGCGGTGGCGCTGGCCGCGGTCAACGTGTTCGGTGGCTTCCTGGTCACCCGCCGCATGCTTGAGATGTTCAAGAAGAAAACCAAGAACGAGGGGCAGAAGTAAGCATGAGCATGAATCTGGTAACGCTCCTCTACCTCGTCGCCTCGGTATGCTTTATCCAGGCGCTCAAGGGCCTGTCGCACCCGACCACTTCGCGGCGCGGCAACCTGTTCGGCATGATCGGCATGGGCATCGCCATCCTCACCACAGTTGGCCTCATCTATAAGCTTGGCGCCGAGCTTGCGACCGCGGGTATCGGCTACGTGATCGTCGGCTTGTTGGTCGGTGGTACTGCCGGTTCGATCATGGCCAAGCGTGTCGAGATGACCAAGATGCCGGAGCTGGTCGCCTTCATGCACAGCATGATCGGCCTGGCCGCGGTATTCATTGCCATCGCCGCCGTGCTCGAACCACAGTCGCTGGGCATCGTCGCCGCCATCAGCGACCCGATCCCCACCGGCAACCGCCTCGAGCTGTTCCTTGGCGCGGCCATTGGCGCCGTCACCTTCTCAGGTTCCGTGATCGCCTTCGGCAAGCTGTCGGGCAAGTACAAGTTCCGCCTGTTCCAGGGCGCACCGGTACAGTTCGCCGGCCAGCACAAGTTGAACCTGATCCTGGGCTTGGCGACCATCGCCCTGGGGCTGCTGTTCACCTTCACCGGCCACTACAGCGCCTTCACCCTGATGCTGGCCCTGGCCTTCGTCATGGGCGTGCTGATCATCATCCCGATCGGCGGCGCAGACATGCCGGTGGTGGTGTCGATGCTCAACAGCTATTCGGGTTGGGCAGCAGCCGGTATCGGCTTCTCGCTGAACAACTCGATGCTGATCATCGCCGGCTCCCTGGTCGGCTCCAGCGGTGCGATCCTCTCGTACATCATGTGCAAGGCGATGAACCGTTCGTTCTTCAATGTGATCCTCGGTGGCTTCGGTGCCGACGTCGATGCCGGTGCCGCGACGGGTTCGAAAGAGCAGCGCCCGGTGAAATCCGGCTCGGCCGACGACGCTACCTTCCTGCTGAGCAACGCCGACAGCGTGATCATCGTCCCGGGCTACGGCCTGGCGGTGGCCCGCGCCCAGCACGCGCTCAAGGAACTGACCGAGAAGCTGACCCACAACGGCGTGACCGTGAAGTATGCGATCCACCCGGTAGCGGGGCGCATGCCCGGGCACATGAACGTGCTGCTGGCCGAGGCCGAGGTGCCGTACGACCAGGTGTTCGAGATGGAGGACATCAACGCCGAGTTCGGCCAGGCCGACGTGGTGCTGGTGCTGGGCGCCAACGACGTGGTCAACCCGGCAGCGAAGAATGATCCGAAGTCGCCGATCGCCGGCATGCCGATCCTCGAGGCCTTCAAGGCCAAGACCATCATCGTCAACAAGCGCTCCATGGCCAGCGGCTATGCCGGCCTGGACAACGAGTTGTTCTACCTGGACAAGACCATGATGGTGTTCGGTGACGCGAAGAAGGTCATCGAGGACATGGTCAAGGCTGTGGAATAGGTCCAAGGACCGCATCACGACCGCTTGTACAAGACAAACCCCGGGAAGCCATTTCCGGGGTTTGTCGCATTTGCCTGATCCAGATCAACGGCTCTATTTCCGGGCCGCTCATACGACCATGGTCGCGGGACGGCACCGGGCGAAATCTCTAGACTGCGCTTCCAGTAGCTTCAGTAGCCTGAGATAACAATCCATGTACCGTGATCGTATCCGCTTGTCCTCCCTGCACAGCAAGGTAATGAGTGCGGCTGACGCCGCTGGCCTGATCGAGGACGGCATGACCGTCGGCATGAGCGGCTTTACCCGCGCCGGTGAAGCCAAGGCCGTGCCCCACGCACTGGCCGAGCGCGCCAAGCAGTCGCCGCTGAAGATCAGCCTGATGACCGGCGCCAGCCTGGGCAACGACCTGGACAAGCAACTGACCGAAGCCGGCGTACTCGCCCGGCGCATGCCGTTCCAGGTCGACAGCACCCTGCGCAAGGCCATCAACGACGGCAAGGTAATGTTCATCGACCAGCACCTGTCGGAAACCGTCGAGCAGTTGCGCAACAAGCAACTGACCCTGCCGGACATCGCGGTCATCGAGGCAGTGGCGATCACCGAGCAAGGCCATATCGTGCCGACCACCTCGGTGGGCAACTCGGCCAGCTTCGCGATCTTCGCCAAGCAGGTCATCGTCGAGATCAACCTGTCGCACAACGCCAACCTCGAAGGCCTGCACGACATCTACATCCCGACCTACCGTCCGACCCGCACGCCGATCCCGCTGGTGAAGGTCGACGACCGCATCGGCAGCACTGCGATCCCGATCGACCCTGCGAAGATCGTTGGCATCGTCATCAGCGACCAGTCGGACTCGCCGTCCACCGTGCTGCCGCCGGATCACGAGACCCAAGGCATCGCCGACCACCTGATCGCCTTCCTCAAGGGCGAGGTGGACGCCGGCCGCATGAGCAACAACCTAGGCCCGCTGCAGGCCGGCATCGGCAGCATCGCCAACGCGGTGATGTGCGGCCTGATCGAGTCGCCGTTCGAAAACCTGACCATGTACTCCGAAGTGCTGCAGGATTCGACCTTCGACCTGATCGACGCCGGCAAGCTGAGCTTTGCCTCGGGCAGCTCGATCACCCTGTCGAGCCGACGCAATGCCGATGTGTTCGGCAATCTGGAGCGCTACAAGGACAAGCTGGTGCTGCGTCCGCAGGAGATTTCCAACCACCCTGAAGTCGTGCGTCGCTTAGGCATCATCGGCATCAACACGGCGCTGGAGTTCGACATCTACGGCAACGTCAACTCCACCCACGTCTGCGGCACCAAGATGATGAACGGCATCGGCGGCTCGGGCGACTTCGCCCGCAACGCCCACCTGGCGATCTTCGTCACCAAGTCAATCGCCAAGGGCGGCGCGATTTCCAGCGTGGTGCCGATGGTCAGTCACGTCGACCATACCGAGCACGACGTGGACATCCTGGTGACCGAGGTGGGCCTGGCCGACCTGCGCGGCCTGGCGCCACGCGAGCGCGCCCGGGTGATCATCGACAACTGCGTGCACCCGGACTACCGCGCCGCGCTGAACGATTACTTCGAGCGCGCCTGCCAGCGTGGCGGGCATACCCCGCATATCCTGCGCGAGGCGCTGAGCTGGCACGAGAACCTGGAGGAGACCGGGCGCATGCTCGCCGGTTGATCCAAAGGCGACAGGCGCCGCTGACGCGGCGCATCGCCGGCAAGCCACCTCCCACAAGGACGGCACAAAACCTATGGGAGCCGGCTTGCCGGCGATGGGGGCTAAAGGGTCTGCACCAGGCCCGGAGCCGGCACCTGCAACAGGTACTCGATCAACGCCTCCACCGGCAACGGCCGACTGACCAGGAAGCCCTGCACCTGGTCGCAACCGAACGCCCGCAGCAGCGCCAGCTGCTCCTCACTCTCCACACCTTCTGCCACCACCTCCAGGTTGAGGTTGTGCGCCAGGTTGATCATCGCGTGGACCAGCTTGGCGTTCTCTTCGCGTTGCTCCATGCCGCCGACGAAGCTCCGATCGACCTTCAGCAAGGTGATCGGCAAGCTGTTCAAGTGCACGAACGATGAAAAGCCGGTGCCGAAGTCATCCAGCGAGAAGCGCACCCCCAGCCGCCCGAGGGCATCCATGGTCTGGCGCACCAACTCGTTGCGCCGCATCACGGCAGTCTCGGTCAGCTCGAACTCCAGCCAGCGCGCATCGACCCCGTGCTCGACGATCAGCCGGCTCAGGGTTGCCAGCAACTGGCTGTCCTGGAATTGGCGGAAGCTCAGGTTCACCGCCATGTGCAGCGGTGCCAGGCCGCGCTCGCGCAAAGCCTGCATATCACTCAGCGCCCGCGAGATCACCCAGTAACCCAGAGGCACGATCAAACCGCTCTGCTCGGCCAACGGCACGAACTCGCTCGGTGCCAGCAGGCCGCGCTCGGGATGGTTCCAGCGCACCAGCGCCTCGAGCCCGACGATACGACCGTCGGCGAGGTTGAGCCGCGGCTGGTAGTGCAGTTCCAACTCGTCACGACGCAGGGCGCGGCGCAGTTCGCTTTCTAGGTCGGCCAGGCTGCGGGCGTTGCGATTGATGCGCTCGTTGAACACATGGAAGGTACAGCCCTGACTGCTCTTGGCCTGGCGCATGGCAATGTGCGCGTGCCACATCAGTGGGTCGGCGCCGGCCTGGGCGCGGGCATGGGCGATGCCCAGGCTACAGCCGAGCAGCAGGCTTTCGCCATCGATCCAATAGGGCTCGGTCAGAGCCTCGGTGATGCGCTCGGCCATCCACTCGGCGCGGTTGGGATCGCGCCGGGTGTCGATCAACAGGGCAAATTCGTCGCTGCCCAGACGCGCGAGTTGGTCACTTGCCTCCAGCTGATGCTTCAGCCGGGCGACCACCTGCAGGATCAGCCGATCGCCTCCCTGGTGGCCGAGGGCATCGTTGACGTGGCGAAAATTGTCCAGATCGAGGTGGCCAAGGGCCAGGCCACGGCCATCGTTCTCAGCCAAGCGGGCGGTCAACAGGGCCTGGAAGCCTTGCCGGTTGGCGATGCCGGTCAGCGGGTCTTGTTCGGCCAGGCGCTGCAGAGTGGCCACCAGCACGCCGCGCTCACGCACATGGCGCAGCGAACGACGCAGCGTGTCGGTAGTCAGCTGCGCCAGCACCAGCCAGTCGCTTGCGCCCAACGGGGCAGTGAGGGGCTCCTGCTCCAGCAGCAAGATGGTCGGCAGCTCGCAACGCCCCGGCGCAGGCTGCAGCTCGGGGGTAGCCAACACCACGGCCTGGCGGTCATTGGCAAACAGGCTGTCCACCGCCGCCCAGTTCGGCGCAGTCAGCAGCACAACGCTGCCACCCATCGGTTGCAGGCACTCGCGCAAATGCACGGCCCATTCCGACTCATCAGCCAACAGCAGCAAACGCAGGGGTTCGACAGGCGTGGACAAGCGGGCTCCTTAGACATGGGCGGTGGAACGGCGAGCGCGGGCAATCCTACCCGATTAATTGGAAATGATTTTCACTTTTAGTCGTTGCCTGTCCCTGGCCGCCATCCCGACGCAATCTGACGTGCATCCTGCGCGAAAGTAGCAGATGCGGCAAATCCGATTCGCGCCCTGCATCACAACGTCAGACGGTCGCGCATTAACCAGCCCATGCCTGCTAGAATGCGCGGCTATTTTCTGGTTACCCCCGGTTTCTAGCATGTCCCGACTCAATCCCCGGCAACAGGAAGCCCGCGACTACGTCGGCGGCCCTCTTTTGGTGCTCGCCGGTGCAGGCTCCGGCAAGACCAGCGTGATCACGCGCAAGATTGCCCACCTCATCCAGAACTGCGGCATCCGTGCCCAGTACATCGTCGCCATGACCTTTACCAACAAGGCCGCGCGCGAGATGAAGGAGCGAGTCGCCACCCTGCTGCGTCCGGGGGAAGGCCGTGGCCTGACCGTGTGCACCTTCCACAACCTTGGCCTGAACATCATCCGCAAGGAGCATGACCGCCTGGGCTACAAGCCGGGGTTCTCGATCTTCGACGAGTCCGACATCAAGGCATTGCTGTCGGACATCATGCAGAAGGAATACTCCGGCGACGACGGCATCGACGAGATCAAGAACATGATCGGTGCCTGGAAGAACGACCTGGTCCTGCCGCCCGAGGCCCTGGAAAAGGCGCGCAACCCGCGCGAGCAGACCGCGGCCATCGTCTACACCCACTACCAGCGCACGCTCAAGGCCTTCAACGCGGTGGACTTCGACGACCTGATCCTGCAGCCGGTGAAGCTGTTCCAGGAACACCCCGACGTGCTCGAACGCTGGCAGAACCGCGTGCGCTACCTGCTGGTGGACGAATACCAGGACACCAACGCCAGCCAGTACCTGCTGGTGAAGATGCTGATCGGCATGCGCAACCAGTTCACCGTGGTCGGCGACGACGACCAGTCGATCTACGCCTGGCGTGGCGCCCGCCCCGAGAACCTGATGCTGCTCAAGGAGGACTACCCCTCCCTGAAGATCGTCATGCTCGAGCAAAACTACCGCTCCACCAGCCGCATCCTGCGCTGCGCCAACGTGCTGATCGCCAACAACCCGCATGCCTTCGAAAAGCAGCTGTGGAGCGAGATGGGCATCGGCGACGAGATCCGCGTGATCCGCTGCAAGAACGAGGAAGCCGAGGCCGAACGCGTGGCCATGGAAATCCTCACCCTGCACCTGCGCACCAACCGCCCGTACAGCGACTTCGCCATCCTCTACCGCGGCAACTACCAGGCCAAGCTGATCGAATTGAAGCTGCAGCACCACCAGGTGCCGTATCGCCTGTCCGGCGGCAACAGCTTCTTCGGTCGCCAGGAGGTCAAGGACCTGATGGCCTACCTGCGCCTGCTGGTGAACCCCGACGACGACAATGCCTACCTGCGCGTGATCAACGTACCGCGCCGCGAAATCGGCTCGACCACGCTGGAAAAGCTCGGTAACTACTCAACCGAGCGCGGTATCTCGATGTACGCCGCCAGCGAGGAGATGGGCCTGGGCGAGCACCTCGACGCTCGCTACACCGAACGCCTGCAGCGCTTCAAGCACTGGCTCGACGGGGTACGCCACAAAGTCGCCCTGGACGACCCGATCGCCGCGCTGCACGAGATGATCCGCGACATCGACTACGAGAACTGGATCCGCCAGCAAACCGCCAGCGACAAGGCCGCGGAGTTCCGCATCAGCAACGTCTGGTTCCTGGTTGAAGCGCTGAAGAACACCCTCGAGAAGGACGAAGAGGGTGACATGACCATCGAGGACGCAATCGGCAAGCTGGTACTGCGCGACATGCTCGAGCGCCAGCAGGAAGAGGAAGAAAACGCCGAGGGCGTGCAGATGATGACCCTGCACGCCTCCAAGGGCCTGGAATTCCCTTACGTGTTCATCATGGGCATGGAGGAGGAGATTCTTCCCCACCGCTCGAGTATCGAGGCCGACACCATCGAGGAAGAACGCCGCCTGGCCTACGTGGGCATCACCCGCGCGCGCCAGACCCTGGCCTTCACCTTCGCCGCCAAGCGCAAGCAGTACGGCGAAATCATCGATTGCACACCGAGCCGGTTCCTGGATGAACTGCCGCCGGACGACCTGGCCTGGGAAGGCCTGGACGATGCGCCCGTGGAAGTGAAAGCCGCGCGCGGCAACAACGCCCTGGCCGATATCCGGGCAATGCTCAAACGCTGATCAACCATTATTCTTAAACTTTGCCGCTATTTGCGGCCACGGTGGCTTGTATGGCCGATTTGTGAGTTCAAATTCGAGTGCCAGGGTTCGGCACACAAGGCGACACGACGAGTCGTAGCCCAGCTACGGCGAGGAGTGGCAACGCAGTGTGACGAAGTCTGGCGCCGAAGTTGGACTTACAAATCGGCCATACAGGCCACTCATTACATCGGAGACACACAGTGGAAGCACTGCAGCAGAAGATTCGCGAAGAAGGCATCGTGCTTTCCGACCAGGTACTCAAAGTCGATGCGTTTCTCAACCACCAGATCGACCCGGCGCTGATGCAGCTGATCGGTGACGAGTTCGCCCGCCTGTTCGCCGACTCCGGCGTGACCAAGATCGTCACCATCGAAGCCTCGGGAATTGCCCCGGCGGTGATGACCGGCCTGAAGCTCGGCGTGCCGGTGATCTTCGCCCGCAAGCACCAGTCGCTGACCTTGACCGAGAACCTGCTGACTGCCTCGGTGTATTCCTTCACCAAGCAGACCGAGAACACCGTGGCCATCTCGCCGCGCCACCTCAACAGCAGCGACCGCGTGCTGGTGATCGATGACTTCCTGGCCAACGGCAAGGCGTCCCAGGCGCTGATCTCGATCATCAAGCAAGCCGGCGCCACCGTGGCCGGCCTGGGCATCGTCATCGAGAAGTCGTTCCAGGGCGGCCGCGCCGAGCTGGACAGCCAGGGCTACCGCGTCGAATCGCTGGCCCGGGTGAAGTCGCTGGAAGGTGGCGTGGTCACCTTCATCGAGTGATGGATCCGTGGGAGCGGGCTTGCCCGCTCCCACGCAGCCTCACGGCTTGGTAGCCTGAAGCCCCGCCAGCAGCAGCCGCTGGTACAACTCCTCCTTCAGCCCCTGTGGCTCCCCCAGCCCCATGCGCGCCAACTGCGCTGCATAGGCCTCGGGCGCCGGCGCATCCAGCGCCGCCTTGCCCAGCTCCAGCACCTCGCTCAGCTTGAACTTGCTCTTGAGCCAATTCAGCGCCCGCAACAAGTCACGCTCCTCGGCCGTGAAATCGCTGCCCAGCGGATATTCCGGAAACAATCGCGCATGCCGCGCGCGGGTTGCCTCCAGGCGCTCGGGAGTGTTGTCGGTATAGCGCGCATCCAGCACGAAGTCCTTCGCCAGCTTGCCCGCCGACTTGGCCCGCTCCATCAGCTCGCGCTGAAAACGAGAATCACTGATCGCCAGCAGCCGCGCAATCACCTCGCTGTCGGTCTGCCCGCGCAGGTCGGCAATGCCGTATTCGGTGATCACGATGTCTCGCAAGTGCCGGGGTATGGTGCAGTGGCCGTAGGTCCAGTAAAGGTTGGAGGTCACCTCACCACCGGCCTCGCGCCAGCTACGCAGCAACAGGATCGAGCGACCGCCCTCCAGCGCATGGCCCTGGGCGACGAAGTTGTACTGCCCGCCCACGCCGCTGAGCACCCGGCCATCTTCGAGCTGGTCGGCGACACCGGCCCCCAGCAAGGTCATGCCGAATACCGTATTGATGAAACGCGCATCTCGGCGCTGACGGCGCTTGCGCTCTTCCTGGCCGTACAGCTCGTTGATGTAGCTGATGGCGGTCATCGCGAAGCGTGCGCGCTGCTCCAGCGGCGTCTCGCGTAGGCGCTGGTAGAACGCCCGTGGGCCAAGGAAAAAGCCGCCATGCACCAGCACGCCGTGCTCGTCCGCGGGGCGGCGCACTACCCCGGCTTCGGCCAGGGCCAGCAACCCGTTGACGAACATTTCGCTGCAGCCATATAGCCCCTGGGCGAAGGTATCCAGCCCCCCTTCCCGCTCGATCAGAGCCTGCCATGGGCCCACATCCAGCTCATCGAGCAGCGCACGATAGCCTTCGTTGTCGCCCTGGCGTGCCAGCAGCGCCGCCGCCACCGCATCGCCCATGGCGCCGATGCCGATCTGCAGGGTACCGCCGTCGCGCACCAGGGTGCTGGCATGCAGGCCGATGCAATGGTCCTGGGTGTTCACCGGCATGTTTGGCGTTGAGAACAACCGGCGACTTTCGGGCTGGTCGATCAACAGGTCGAACTGCTCCAGGCCCAGTTCCGCGTCCCCTGGCATGTAGGGCAGTTCGTCATGGACCTGGCCAAGCACCAGGATGGTCTCGCCCTCAGCACGGCGCCGGGCGATCATCGGCAGCAGGTCCAGGGTGATATCGGGATTGCAGGCCAGGCTCAGGTGATCGGGCCGCTCGGGCGTGGCCGCCACTAGCTGCGCGATCAGGTTCAGCCCCTTGGCGTTGATATCCCGTGCTGCGTGGCTGTAGTTGCTGCTGACGTAGTCCTGCTGGGCCGTATCGCTGTGCAGCAGGCTGCCGGGCTGCATGAAGAACTGCTCGACACGGATGTTCGGCGGGAGCTTGTCGCCACGCAGGTCGGCCAGGTATGCGAGCTCCTCATAGTCGGCGAATACACGCTCGATGAAAGGCTCAAGGAAGCGCCGTTGCAAGCCATCGCCCAACGGCGGGCGGCCAAGTGACAGGGCGGTGTAAAGGGTCAGACGACGCTCGGGCAACTCGCTGATGCGGGTGTACAGCGCGTTGACGAAGGCATTGGGTTTGCCCAGGCCAAGCGGTAGGCCCATGTGAATATGGCTGGGCAGTCGGGCCAGGGCCTGTTCGACAGCCTGGTCGATGGAGCAGCGATACATCTGGGCCTCCTGAGTCATCCGTGGGTTCAGGGGTTGGACACAAGGCACAGCGGGTTGGTTGCCTGTCCCGTCCTCGCAATAGGGCTATCGGCCCAAAAACAAAAGCCCGCCATCAGAGGCGGGCCTTATACAAGTCAGGCCTGGCTCACAGCCCGGACATCTTCTTGATCGCACCCTTCAGGTCATCATCCGAGCAATCGGCGCAGGTGCCCTTCGGTGGCATGGCGTTGATCCCTGTGATGGCCTTGGCCAGGATGCCATCGAGTCCGCCCTGGTGGTCGGCACGCTCTTTCCACGCGGCGGTATCACCGATCTTCGGCGCGTTCAGCAGGCCGGTGCCATGGCAGGCATTGCAATGCTTGGCGATGATTTCGTCTGGCGTCTTGGCACCGCCGCCACCGGCGCTGGCGGCCACTTCCATGCCCTTGCATTCCTGGCCCTGGACGCACACCTGGCCGACCGGCTCGAGACGCTTGGCGATGTCGTCGTTGGTTGCAGCGGTTGCGCTCATTGCCCAAAGGGCGAATACGGCTGCTGGTACGGCCAGCATCTTCTTGATTTGGTTCACGCGAACACCCTCATGGTGGCTAATCACGCCCGCGGCCACGGAATTGCGAGCGTTGAAAAGTATAGCGGGAACCTGGAAGGCGTGAAACGACCACACTCAGGGAAAGGGTATTGACCCGTCAATGCACTGCGCTGGATCAAAAGTTCGACGGGGTGGCGGCGCTGATCAGCCGGGCCGGCTCCTCGAACGGGTTGCGGAAGCGGTGCGGGCGGGTGCTTTCGAAGTAGTAGCTGTCGCCGGCCTCGAGGATGAAGATCTCGGTGCCGACCACCAGTTCCAGGCGGCCTTCGAGAAGAATGCCGGTCTCTTCGCCATCGTGGGTGAGCATTTCCGCCCCCGTGTCGGCGCCCGGTGGGTAGACCTCGGTCAGAAACGCGATGGCGCGATTGGGGTGCGACTTGCCGACCAGCTTCATGGTGACCGCGCCGTCGGAAATGTCGATGAGCTCGTGGGCCTTGTAGACGATCTGGGTCGGGCTTTCCGGGGCCAGCTCCACCGAGAAGAACTCGACCATGGACATGGGGATACCGCTGAGCACCTTGCGCAGGGAGCTGATCGAAGGGCTCACGCTGTTCTTCTCGATCATCGAGATGGTGCTGTTGGTCACCCCCGCGCGCTTGGCGAGTTCGCGCTGGGACAAGCCCTTGAGCTTGCGGATGGCTTGCAGTCGTTCACCGACGTCCAAAGCTTGCGCCTCCAGAAACGGTCGAGGTTGGGGGAGTGTGAACGATATGATGGCAATGCCGTTCAGTATTTACAACACACAGCCCCGCAGCCTGTCCGCTTTGGCGCTTTATTCGCCGATATAGTCCAGCGGCACGCGCTTGAGATTGCAGAAGATCTGGTACGGGATGGTCCCGGCCTGCATGGCCACGTCGCTGGCCAGTACTTGCTTGCCCCACAACTCGACCGGGCTGCCGACAGTGGCTTCGGGCACGTCTGTCAGGTCGACGCAGAGCATGTCCATCGACACGCGGCCAATCAGCTGGGTGCGTTTGCCGGCCACCACCACTGGCGTGCCGGTAGGTGCCTGGCGCGGGTAGCCGTCGGCATAGCCCATGGCGACCACGCCGACCCGGGTCGGGCGCGGACTAACGAATTTGGCCCCGTAGCCCACCGGCTCGCCGGCCGGCAATTCCCGTACGCTGATGATACGCGATTGCAGGGTCATCACCGGCTGCAGGCGAGCTGCTTCGGCCTGCGCCACCTCGAACGGGGTGGCGCCGTAGAGCATGATGCCCGGGCGAACCCAGTCGCTCTTGATGCTCGGCCAGCCCAGCACGGCCGGCGAGTTGCGCAGGCTGCACTCGGCGGCCAGGCCCTGGCGAGCAGCCTCGAACACAGCGACCTGCTGTGCGGTGGCGGCGGCATCGAGCTCGTCGGCGCGGGCGAAGTGGCTCATCAGCACAATGCGCGAGACCTTGCCGCTGGCCAGCAGGCGCTGGTAGGCATCGGCGTAGTCCTTGGGGTGCACGCCGACACGGTGCATGCCGGTGTCCATCTTCAACCAGACGGTCAGCGGCTTGTGCACCGAGGTCTTCTCGATCGCTTCCAACTGCCATGGCGAATGCACCACGCACCACAGATCATGTTCGGCGATCAGCGAAAGCTCGCTGGCCTCGAAGAAGCCTTCGAGCAACAGAACGGGTGCCTTGATGCCTGCCGCGCGCAGCTCCAGGGCCTCCTCGATGCAGGCCACGGCAAAACCGTCGGCCTCGGCCTCGAGCGCCAGGGCGCACCGCACCGCGCCATGACCGTAGGCGTCGGCCTTGACCACGGCCAGGGCCTTGGCGCCGGTCAGCTCACGGGCGAGGCGGTAGTTGTGTCGGAGGGCTTGGAGGTCGATCAAGGCACGGGCGGGACGCATGGCGGCAGCCTTCTGGCAGTTCTGGTTATCGATAAAGCCCCGGCGCGGCAGATGGGGGTAGGTACCCACCGCTCCGGGGTGAGGGAACAGGTCAATCGGTTTCGGGCCTCATCGTGGGGCAAGTCGCATCGGCGCACCACGATGAGGCCAACAGCATCGAATGCTTACTGGTGCGCAGGCGCCGGCTGTCCGTGCTTGGCAGTCTCGCGGCTATTGCCATAACGCGAGATGTCCAGGCCTTCGGCACTGATCTGTGGCTTCTTGCGCGCGATCAGGTCGGCCAGCAGGCGACCGGAACCGCAGGCCATGGTCCAGCCCAGGGTGCCGTGACCGGTGTTGAGGAACAGGTTACGGAACTTGGTCGCCCCGACGATCGGGGTACCGTCCGGGGTGGCCGGGCGCAGGCCGGTCCAGAAGCTCGCCTGGCTCAGGTCGCCGCCGCGAGGATAAAGGTCGTTGACGATCATCTCCAGCGTTTCGCGTCGACGCGGGTTCAGCGACAGGTCAAAACCGGCGATCTCAGCCATGCCGCCGACACGGATGCGGTTGTCGAAACGGGTAATCGCGACCTTGTAGGTCTCGTCCAGGATGGTCGAGGTCGGCGCCATGTCGCCGTTGGTGATCGGCACGGTCAACGAATAGCCCTTGAGCGGGTAGACCGGGGCCTTGATGCCCAGCGGCTTGAGCAACTGCGGCGAGTAGCTGCCCAGCGCCAGCACGTAGCGGTCGGCGGTTTCCAGCTTGCCGTCGATCCATACGCCGTTGATGCGGTCACCGGCGACGTCCAGGCGCTGGATATCCTGACCGAAGCGGAACTCGACACCCAGCTTGATGGCCATCTCGGCGAGCTTGGTGGTGAACATCTGGCAGTCACCAGTCTGGTCGTTGGGCAGGCGCAGGGCGCCAGCGAGGATACCCTTCACGCTCTCCAGGGCCGGTTCGACCCGGGCAATACCGTCACGGTCGAGCAGCTCGTACGGTACACCAGACTGTTCCAGCACTGCGATGTCCTTGGCCGCGGCGTCCAGCTGCGCCTGGGTGCGGAACAACTGCGTGGTGCCCAGGCTGCGGCTTTCGTAGGCAATGCCGGTTTCGGCGCGCAACTCGTCGAGGCAATCGCGGCTGTACTCGGACAGGCGCACCATGCGCTCCTTGTTCACCGCGTAACGGCTGGCGGTGCAGTTGCGCAGCATCTGCGCCATCCACAGGTACTGGTCGACGTCGCCGGTCAGCTTGATGGCCAGGGGCGCGTGGCGCTCCAGCAGCCACTTGATGGCTTTCAGCGGCACGCCCGGGGCGGCCCAGGGCGAGGCATAGCCGGGCGAGATCTGGCCTGCGTTGGCGAAGCTGGTTTCCATGGCCACCGCTGGCTGGCGATCGACCACCGTCACCTCGAAACCTTGCCGGGCCAGATAGTAGGCACTGGCGGTACCGATCACACCGCTACCAAGTACCAGAACTCGCATTGTTGTATCCCTCGCACGCGGCTTGCCGCAGTCTTTTGTTGAAATGGCATGGATGCGCGCAGTATAAGAATCTCCGACCAGTGCTATTCACTATATAAGCAGCTATATTTGGCGAGAATTCTCGGCAAAATTGCCTTTCACGGAGGGGCATCCCCTATGAGAACCCAGCACCAGAGCAAGCGTGAGCTGGACAAGATCGACCGCAACATCCTGCGGATCCTGCAGAATGACGGGCGCATCTCCTTCACCGAACTGGGCGAGAAGGTCGGGCTGTCAACCACCCCGTGCACCGAACGGGTGCGGCGCCTGGAGCGCGAGGGGATCATCATGGGCTACAACGCCCGGCTCAACCCGCAGCACCTGAAGGGCAGCTTGCTGGTGTTCGTCGAGATCAGCCTGGACTACAAGTCCGGCGACACCTTCGAGGAGTTCCGCCGCGCCGTACTCAAGCTGCCCCATGTACTGGAATGTCACCTGGTATCGGGCGATTTCGACTACCTGGTGAAAGCGCGGATCTCGGAGATGGCGTCGTATCGCAAGCTGCTCGGCGACATCCTGCTCAAGCTGCCCCATGTGCGCGAGTCGAAGAGCTACATCGTGATGGAAGAAGTGAAAGAGAGCCTGTGCCTGCCGATTCCGGACTGAAGCCTTACACCAGCACCTGGCGGGTACTGGCTATATAGGTGTGAACCAGCTGCTCGGCCGCCGGGTCGATAGGCTGCTCCGGGCCCCGCCCCCTGGGGCAGGCCAGGCGCGGTGTGGTGCCGAACAGGCGGCAGATCATCGGGCGCTCTTCATACACGGTGCAGCCGTTCGGGCCCAGGTGCACGCAGTCCAGGCGCTCCAGCGCGGCGTCCTGCTCGGCCTGGGTCTTGCGCGGCAGGCGGGCCATTTCCTCGGCCGAGGTGGTGACCGGGCCGCAGCAATCATGGCAGCCGGGCTCGCACTCGAACGAAGGGATGAGCTCGCGCAGGAAATGGATCTTGTGGCGGTTGCAGGACATAAGCGGCGCATCTTGAACATGAGTGCTGGATTATAAGGCAATCGCGGGAACGGGCTTGCCCCGCGATTGGCCGGTTGCCTATCCTCGCCTTTTCGCCTTGCCCCCAGGAAACGACACATGGTCTACAGCGCGCAACACGCCGCCTCCTACTACGCCGCCAGCAGCGCGCCACACCCTGACCAGCCATTCCTGCAAGGCGAGCACAGCGCCGACGTATGCATCGTCGGCGGTGGCTACTCGGGCTTGAACACCGCTATCGAACTGGCCGAACGCGGACTGTCAGTGATCCTTCTGGAAGCACGCAAGCTCGGCTGGGGCGCCAGCGGCCGCAACGGCGGCCAGCTCATCCGGGGCGTCGGCCACGGTCTGGAGCAATTTCTACCGGTGATCGGTGAAGAAGGCGTGCGCAGCATGAAGCTGATGGGCCTGGAGGCGGTGGAGATCGTCCGCAAGCGCGTCGAGCGCCATGGCATCGACTGCGACCTGACCTGGGGCTACTGCGACCTGGCGAACAAGCCCGCCGAACTGGAAGGCTTCGCCGAGGACGCCGAGGAACTGCGCAGCCTGGGTTATCGTCACGAACTGCGCCTGGTGCAGCCCGGCGACATGCACTCGGTAGTAGGTTCTGATCGCTATGTCGGCGGCCTGATCGACATGGGTTCCGGTCACCTGCACCCACTCAACCTGGCGCTGGGCGAAGCCGCCGTGGCCAAGCGCCTGGGTGTCGGCTTGTACGAGCAGTCGGAAGTGACCCGCATCGAATACGGCCCGCAAGTGAAGGTGCATACCGCCCAAGGCCGGGTGCGCGCCAAGACGCTGGTGCTGTGCTGCAACGCCTACCACAACGACCTCAACCGCGAACTGGGCGGCAAGGTGCTGCCCGCCGGCAGCTACATCATCGCCACCGAGCCCTTGGGTGAGGAACGCGCCCGCCAGTTGCTGCCGCAGAACATGGCGGTATGCGACCAGCGCGTGGCGCTGGATTACTATCGCCTCTCTGCCGACAACCGCCTGCTGTTCGGCGGCGCCTGCCACTATTCCGGGCGCGATCCGCAGGACATCGCTGCCTACATGCGCCCGAAAATGCTCAAGGTGTTCCCGCAACTGGCCGATGTGCGCATTGATTACCAATGGGGTGGCATGATCGGCATCGGGGCCAACCGCCTGCCGCAGATCGGCCGCCTGGCCAGCCAAGCCAACGTCTACTATGCGCAGGCCTACTCCGGACATGGCGTCAACGCCACCCACCTCGCCGGACGTCTGCTCGGCGAGGCCATCAGCGGCCAGCAGAGCGGGCGCTTCGATCTGTTCGCCAAGGTCCCGCATACCACCTTCCCCGGCGGCAAATTGCTGCGTTCGCCGCTGCTGGCACTGGGAATGCTCTGGTATCGACTCAAAGAGCTGGCCTAGTCACGCCAGAAGGGTTTGCTCGCCTCATGCCGAGCCTGCTCCCAGCTGATGCCGATATCGCGCAGTTGGTAATCCTCCAACTGCAACAGGGCCCTGCGGGTGCGCCAGCGATGCAGCATCAGGCCCCAACGACCCATGCCTTGAGGCGCGCTGAAGACCCGGGGACGCTGCTCCGACTCCAGCTCACTGGCCAACAGTTGCAAGCGCACATCGCTCATGCCACCCATCACCACGTCCTCCGTTCAGTACCTGACGTAGAGACAGCATGCGGGTATGCCTCGTACCAATACAGAGCCAAAATCGACTTATTATTCCCATACAGAATTGGCGCAAAGAGGGCTGCATGCAGTATTTTTCGCCTATCTGTACCGGTCCTTGGTCATCAGCTGAGCAGGAGTATGCAGTGACGCTCTATTTCAACCTCGCCGAACTGCTCGGTTCACGCATCGAGCAGGGGCTGTATCGCCCCGGCCAGCGCCTGCCGTCAGTGCGCGCCCTGAGTGTGGAGCACGGCGTCAGCCTGAGCACCGTGCAGCAGGCTTACCGCCTTCTGGAGGACAACGGCCTGGTCTCGCCGCGCCCCAAGTCCGGCTACTTCGTCGCCGAGGACCGCCAGCTACCAGCCCTGCCAGCCATCAGCCGCCCCGCACAACGCCCTGTGGATATCTCCCAGTGGGAACAGGTGCTGGAGCTGGTGCGCGCCACCCCTCGCCCGGATGTGATCCAGCTTGGCCGTGGCATGCCCGATGTCGACAGCCCCACGCTCAAGCCGCTGCTGCGTAGCCTGGCGCAGATCAGCCGGCGCATGGATATGCCCGGCCTGTACTACGACAACATCCACGGCAACGCCCTGCTGCGCGAACAGATCGCCCGGCTGATGCTCGACTCCGGGTGTCGTCTGGGCCCGGCGGACCTGGTGGTGACCACCGGTTGCCACGAGGCGCTGTCGTGCACCATTCGCGCGGTATGCGAGCCCGGCGACATCGTCGCGGTCGATTCACCCAGTTTCCACGGTGCCATGCAGACGCTGAAAGGCCTGGGCATGAAGGCCCTGGAAATCCCCACCGACCCCATCACCGGGATCAGCCTGGAAGCCCTCGAACTGGCCCTCGAACAATGGCCGATCAAGCTCATCCAGATCACCCCCAGCTGCAACAACCCGATGGGCTACATCATGCCCGAGGCGCGCAAGAAGGCCCTGCTCACCCTGGCGCAGCGCTACGACGTGGCGATCCTCGAGGACGACGTGTACGGCGACCTGGCCTACACCTACCCGCGCCCGCGCACCATCAAGTCGTTCGACGACGATGGCCGCGTGCTGCTCTGCAGTTCGTTTTCCAAGACCCTGGCGCCAGGCCTGCGGGTCGGCTGGGTGGCTCCGGGGCGCTATCTGGAGCGGGTACTGCACATGAAATACATCAGCACCGGCAGCACCGCCTGCCAGCCGCAGCTGGCAATCGCCGACTTCATTGCGCAAGGCCACTACCAGCCCCACCTGCGCCGGATGCGCAGCCAGTACCAACGCGGCCGCGACCAGATGTGCGATTGGGTAACCCGACATTTTCCGTCAGGCACCCGCGCCAGCCGCCCCCAGGGTGGTTTCATGCTGTGGGTGGAATTGCCGGAAAGTTTCGATACGCTGCGCCTGAACCGCGCTTTACTCGAACAGGGTGTGCAGATCGCGGTGGGCAGCATCTTTTCTGCCTCGGGCAAGTACCGCAACTGCCTGCGCATGAATTTCGCCGCGCGGCCCACCGCGCAGATCGAAGGCGCCGTACGCAGCGTCGGTGAAACCGCCCTTCGTCTACTGGATGCCGAACACGCTGGCGAGTAACTTTGCCCCGCCTGCCACGGTCCAACCTCTTAAGCCCTTGCCGCACAGGACGATTCACCCTTGAGACCCCAGCGAGCCTTGCCCCTGCTGCTGGCGCTGCTGCTTGGCCTATCGGGCTGTACCAGCGTCGTCACACCGCGTGAAGTCAGCCACGCACTGCCAGCAGCCGACTCGGCCTTTGGCCGTTCGGTACAACGCCAGGCCGCCCCGTACGAGGGGCGCTCGGGCTTTCGACTTCTGCCCAACAGCAACGAGGCCTTTCGTGCCCGCGCCGAACTGATCCGCAACGCCCAGGCCAGCATCGACCTGCAGTACTACATCGTCCATGACGGCCTCAGCACCCGTGCCTTGGTACACGAACTGCTGCGCGCCGCCGACCGCGGCGTGCGTGTACGCATCCTGCTTGACGACACGACCAGCGATGGCCTCGACAACCTCATGGGCACCCTCGCTGCCCACCCGAACATCCAGATCCGCGTATTCAATCCGCTGCACCTGGGACGCAGTACCGGGCCAACTCGCGCGGTAGGTCGGCTGTTCAACCTGTCGCGCCAGCACCGACGCATGCACAACAAGTTGTTCCTGGTGGACAACAGCATGGCCATTGTCGGCGGTCGCAACCTGGGTGACGAGTATTTCGACGCCGAGCCCAACCTCAATTTCACCGACATCGACCTGCTGGGCGTGGGGCCCGTGGCCGAGCAGTTGGGGCACAGCTTCGACCAATACTGGAACAGTGCCCTGAGCCGCCCCATCGGCGACTTCCTCTGGCGCCAGCCCGACGCCGACGACCTGTTTATCAGCCGTCAGCGCCTGGAGGTTTCCCTGGCCGAGGCCCGGCTCAAGCGCAAGGCGCTATACGACCGGCTGATGGCCTATCAGTCGCAGCCGCGCCTGGACGTCTGGCGCAATGAGCTGATCTGGGCCCACAGCCAGGCGTTGTGGGACGCCCCGAGCAAAGTCCTCGCGGACGGCGAACCAGACCCACAACTGCTCTTGACCCAACAACTGGCCCCCGACCTGAACCACGTGCACAAGGAGTTGATCCTGGTGTCCGCCTACTTCGTACCCGGCGAGCCCGGCCTGCTGTATCTGACCAGTCGGGCCGACGCCGGCACCTCGGTCAAACTGCTGACCAACTCCTTGGAAGCCACCGATGTTCCGGCGGTTCATGGCGGTTACGCGCCTTACCGCCGAGCCCTGCTGGAGCATGGCGTGCAGTTGTACGAGTTGCGTCGCCAACCTGGAGACCCACGGCCACGGTTGGGCTTCCACGGCAGCTCCGACTCAAGCCTGCACAGCAAGGCGATGGTGTTCGACCAACGCAAGACGTTCATCGGCTCGTTCAACTTCGACCCGCGCTCGGTGCTGTGGAATACCGAGGTCGGCGTGATGGTCGATAGCCCGGAGCTGGCCGAGTATACCCGTGAGCTGGCGCTGCAGGGCATGGCGCCTGCACTGAGCTACCAGGTGAAGCTGCTGGAGGGGAAAATGGTCTGGGCGACCGAGGACAACGGCCAGCGCCATATATTGGTGACCGAACCTGGCGGCATATGGCGGCGGTTCAATGCCTGGATCAGCAAGGCCGTCGGATTGGAGAAGATGCTCTAGCCAACGATTCTCGCTTGATGGGTGTCGCTCACCAGGGATTTGCCGCACGGGCGGCGCTCGATCTCACAAGCGCTGCAAAACTGTCGTGGAATACGTGGCCGCCCTCGCACGATAGCCGTCAAGACCTTAAAAGCTCCTGCAAACTTATCGTAAATACCGCCACCCGGTAGACTGCGCCCCCTGCACCGCTGCGGAGATCGCCATTTGGAAGACCTCAACTCCCTCTACTACTTTACCCAGGTGGTCGAGCACGGTGGCTTCGCCCCGGCCGGACGCGCGCTGGACATGCCGAAGTCCAAGCTCAGCCGGCGCATCGCCGACCTGGAGGAGCGCCTCGGCGTACGGCTGCTGCATCGCACCAGCCGGCATTGCTCGCTGACCGAGATCGGCCAGGCCTACTACAACCGCTGCCTGGCCATGCGCGTCGAGGCCGAGGGTGCCGCCGAGATCATCGAGCGCAACCGCAGCGAGCCGAGGGGGCTGGTGCGCATCAGTTGCCCGACCACCCTGCTCAACTCCTGGGTCGGCCCGATGCTCACCCGCTACATGCTCAAGTACCCGCAGGTGGAGCTGTTCATCGAGAGCACCAACCGCCGCGTCGACCTGCTGCACGAGGGTTTCGACGTGGCGCTGCGGGTGCGCTTCCCGCCGCTGGAGAACACCGACATGGTGATGAAGGTGCTGAGCAACAGCACCCAGTGCCTGGTCGGGCATCCGTCGTTTCTCGAACAGCTTGCCGAAGGCTTCGACCCGCAACAGCTCAGTGAGCTGCCCAGCGTCCATTGGGGCAGCGCCCAGCGTGAATACCAGTGGGAGCTTTTTCAGGGCGAGGACATGAGTCGCAGCCTGGTGATCCCGCACAGGCCGCGAATGGTCACCGATGATCTGTTTGCCTTGCGGCACTTCGTGGTGGCGGGCGTGGGGATCGCGCACCTGCCAAGGGTGGCGGTGCGTGAGGACCTGGCGGCGGGGCGCCTGGTGGAGATTCTGCCGGACTGGCACCCGCGTTGCGGCATCGTGCATGCGATCTTCCCGTCGCGGCGCGGGCTGCTGCCATCGGTGCGGTCGTTGATCGATCATCTGGCGGAAGAGTTCGCGGTCAGCGACATGGCGTAGCACGCCATCGCCGCTCCCACGAAGGTCAGTTACCTTGCGTGGGAGCGGCGATGCGGCGACCCGACCTGCTCCGCGATCAGGCCATCAGAAGGCGAAGCAGGAACAGCCCAATGCGCCCCAGAAGCCCTGGTAATCGCTCACCGGCACACTGGAGTGCCGCGCTTTCTCATGGCTGTGAGCATGCACCCCGCACGGCCCCACGCACTGGTGCAAGGCCGCCGCCATCGGTGCCCCGGCGCGCCAGTGCCCCGGGACCTTGGCCACCGGCGACCACTCGGGCAACACCGGCACCTGCGCCGGGCCCAGCGTGTTGAACTCGGCGGCGCCGTACACCACCTTGCCGTCGACAACAGTGAGCACCGACTCGATGCCCTTGATCGCCTCTTCATCGACGCTGAAGAAGTCCAACGACAACGCCGCCAGGTCCGCCAGCTGGCCGACCTTGATCTGCCCCTTCTTGCCCTGCTCGCTGGAGAACCAGGCGCTGCCGTGGGTGAACAGCTGCAGCGCGGTCTCGCGGCTCAAGCCCTCCGGGTACAGCTCCAGGCCACCGACAGTCTTGCCGCTGACCATCCAGTACAGCGACGTCCACGGGTTGTAGCTGGACACCCGGGTCGCGTCGGTACCGGCACCCACCGGCACGCCCATGTCGAGCATGCGCTTGATCGGTGGGGTGTGCTCGGCGGCCTTGGCGCCGTAGCGATCGACGAAGTATTCACCCTGGAAGGCCATGCGGTCCTGGATGGCGATGCCCCCGCCCAGCGCCCGCACCCGCTCGATGTTCTGCGGGGTGATGGTCTCGGCATGATCGAAGAACCATGGCAGGCCATTGAACGGAATGTCGCGGTTGACCTTCTCGAACACGTCGAGCATGCGCGAGATCGACTCGTCGTAGGTGGCGTGCAGGCGGAACGGCCAGCGCTGCTCGACCAGGTGGCGCACCACCGGCTCCAGCTCCTGCTCCATGGTCTGCGGCAGGTCCGGGCGCGGCTCGAGGAAGTCCTCGAAGTCGGCGGCGGAGAACACCAGCATCTCGCCGGCACCGTTGTGGCGGAAGAAGTCGCTGCCGTCGCCCGGTTTGACCTTCTGCGTCCAGTTCTTGAAGTCGGTGAGCTCTTCCTTGGGCTTCTGGGTGAACAGGTTGTAGGCAATGCGCACGGTCAGCTGGTCGTTGTCGGCCAGTTCCTGGATCACCTGGTAGTCGTCCGGGTAGTTCTGGTAGCCGCCGCCGGCATCGATGGCGCTGGTCAGGCCGAGGCGGTTGAGCTCGCGCATGAACTGGCGAGTGGAGTTGACCTGGTACTCCAATGGCAGCTTCGGCCCCTTGGCCAGGGTGGCGTAGAGGATCGTGGCATTGGGCCTTGCGATGAGCATGCCGGTGGGGTTGCCGAACTTGTCACGCTGGATCTCGCCACCCGGCGGATTCGGCGTGTCCTTGGTGTAGCCCACGGCCTTGAGCGCGGCGCGGTTGAGCAAGGCGCGATCGTACAGGTGCAGCAGGAATACCGGGGTGTCCGGCGCGGCCTGGTTGATCTCTTGCAAGCTGGGCATGCGCTTTTCGGCGAACTGGAATTCGTTCCAGCCACCAACCACGCGCACCCACTGCGGGCTCGGCGTGCGCTCGGCCTGGTCCTTGAGCATGCGCAGGGCGTCGGCCAGGGACGGTACGCCTTCCCATCGCAGTTCGAGGTTGTAGTTCAGGCCGCCGCGGATCAGGTGCAGGTGCGAGTCGTTCAGGCCCGGGATGACCGTGCGCTGTTTGAGGTCGATGATCTGAGTAGCGGCGCCCTTGTGGGCCATGGCTTCGGCATCGCTGCCCACTGCGAGGAACTTGCCGTCCTTGATGGCGACGGCGCTGGCGGTGGGTTTCTCGCGGTCAACGGTGTGCAACTTGCCATTGAACAAGATGAGGTCGGCGTTCATGGGATCTCCTGAAAGGGCGGCATGGGCGGAATCGGTGAACGGCAATGCGCTCCACAGCGCGCCGGCGGCACCGAGCACGGTGCTGGTGGCGAGGAACTTGCGGCGGCTCTGGTCGGTAGGGTCCTGACTCATGGTGCTTTCCGTCCGGGTGGGTGATCGGCAGGCGGTTGAAGGCTAGGCTTTGTACGAAAAGTGCCTGCGCGACGATCATGCGGCGTTGAAAACAGGCTCGGAATGCTCATTTGCAACCAGCAAACTCCGCTTCCTCGCCTGTTTTCGCCTTACCTGATCGCCGCTCGGCGACTTTTCGTACAAACCCTAGCAATGGATCACGGCGGGTGCTCAGCGGCGCAGCCAGCCGGCACAGCGGCGGGTCACCCAAGGCATGATGTAGAACACCACGGGCAGGATGACGAACAGGTTGGTGATCAAGTTGCCGGTGATCTGGCCACCCAACAGCGGATAGCGGGCAAACAGCGGCGCCAGTAATTGCGGAATGACCAGGGTCATCGGGCAGATCACCAGGTAAGTGAGCACAGCCTGCTTCCAACGCGGTGGCTGCGAAGCGCCTGTAGCGCTTGGGGTGAACCAGAACTCCGGATCGTCATGCACCTGGGTCTGATCGCCCTCCTCCAGCAGCGGCAGCACTTCGGCCACCAGCGCTTGGCGCTCGGTGGAGTCGACCCAGGCCTGCAGCTGGCTGGCCTCGGCAAAGCGCACCACGGTGGTGAACTGGCGACCACCGTCGTCAGGGCGAATCACGTTGACGTCCAGATGGCCCGGTTGCCGACGGGCCACGCCGACGGTGTGGCGCAGCCAGGTTTCATAGCGTGCCAGGGCTTCGGCGCGGACCTTGTGCTGGATGACCAGCGTGACCACGGTGCTGTCGTTCATCGCGGCGTACCTGAAAGGGGTGGGGCCAGGCACCGGGCCGGTGCCTGGCGGAGCGGCTTACTTGCCGGCGGTCAGGGCGTTGTAGCTGGTGATCAGGTTGCGGTAATCAGGGATGTGGTTGGAGAACAGCGCCGCCAGCCCTTCGACATCGTTGCGCCAGTCGCGGTGCAGCTCACAGGCCACGCCGAACCAGGTCATCAGCTGGGCACCGGCCTGGCTCATGCGGTCGTGGGCAGCGTCGCGGGTCATTTCGTTGAAGGTGCCGGAGGCGTCGGTGACCACGAACACATCGAACTCTTCTTCAAGGGCCGCCAGGGCCGGGAAGGCCACGCACACTTCGGTCACCACGCCGGCAATGATCAGCTGCTTCTTGCCGGTGGCCTTCACTGCCTTGACGAAATCTTCGTTGTCCCAGGCGTTGATCTGGCCGGGGCGGGCAATGTACGGGGCATCCGGGAACAGCTCTTTGAGTTCCGGCACCAGCGGGCCGTTGGGGCCTTGCTCGAAGCTGGTGGTGAGGATGGTCGGCAGGTTGAAGTACTTGGCCAGGTCGGCCAGGGCCAGTACGTTGTTCTTGAAGCGGTCCGGCTCGATGTCGCGGACCAGGGACAGCAGGCCGGCCTGGTGGTCGACCAGCAGTACGGCGGCGTCGTCTTTGTTCAGGCGGTTGTATTTGAAGTTGTTCATTGCCGGTTCTCCTTGGGTTTCGATCTTCAGTGGTTTAGGTGTTTCGCGTTGATGGGAGAAGATTAAAACCAGGACCTTTTTGGCGGTAGATAGTGAAATTTGGCTTTAGCGTTCTATTTTACGAACGATAGATTGGCATTGCCTGTTCTGGCCTTATCGCGGGGCAAGTCGCATCCAGTCATTGCCCGCCACCCCAACCTGCTCTATTACTACCCACAGCCCTCCCCTGCACCGAGACCACCATGCTGGCGTTCATCCAGTCGTACCCGCTGTTGCTCGGCACCTTGCTGATCTTCTTCGACTTGTTGCTCTGGCAGCTGATCCCGCTGCAGCACAGGGTCTGGCGCATCGCCACGCGGCTGGTGATCTTCCTGTTGTTCAGCGCGGTGTTGCTGACGGCCGGCATGAGCCCGCTGCAACCGCCACCCTGGGCCGACGACGTGTCACGCAACCTGATGGCCACGGTGCTGGCGATCGGCTGGTGGCTGTTTGGCGCGCGCACGGTGACCGTGGTGTTCGGCCAATTGCTGGTGGCCCGCGGCAGTCACGGTGGGCGCCTGCTGCAGGATGTGCTGGGGGCGTTGATCTTCCTCGCTGCGGTGGTGGCGGCGGCGGCCTATGTGATGCAACTGCCGGTCAAGGGGCTGCTGGCCACCTCAGGGGTCATGGCCATCGTCATCGGCCTGGCGCTGCAGAGCACCCTGGCCGACGTATTCTCGGGGATCGTGCTGAACACCACGCGGCCCTACCAGATCGGCGACGCGATCTCCATCGACGGCACCGAGGGCAAGGTGGTCGATATCGACTGGCGGGCCACCCGGCTGATCACTGGCAACAGCAGCCTGGCGGTGATCCCCAACTCGGTGGCGGCCAAGGCCAAGATCCTCAACTTCAGCCGCCCGGCCGAGGTGCACGGGGTGTCGATCAGCGTGGTGGTGCCGGCCAAGGTACGCCCGCAACGGGTGTTCGACGCGCTGGAGAAAACCCTGCAAGGCACCAGCATCCTGCTGGACAAGCCGGCGCCCAAGGTCACGGTAAAGGCTTCGACACTGGAGTCAGTGGAGTACGAGGCCAGCGGCTTCATCGCCGAGATGTCGCGCAAGACCGAAGTGCGCAACCAGTTGTTCGACCTCGCCCACCGCCACCTGGAAGCCAGCGGCGTGACCTGGAACACCGAGCTGGGCGCCCCGGTGCGCAGCCGCCAGCGCGAGCTGCTGGACGAAGTGCGGGTGTTCCGTTCGCTGAGCAACGAAGAGCGCGACGCCCTGAGCCAGCGCATGACCACGGTGGAATACCTCGCTGACCAGGTGATCCTCGACATCGACGAGCGCTCGGAGCATGTGCTGCTGATCAGCCGCGGCGTGGTGCTGGCGTCGGTTCGCGATGGCGAGCGGCTTATCGAGGGTGGCCGCATGGGGCCCGGCGAGGTGCTCGGGCTCGAGGGCCTGGTGGATGACGAAGCCTCGCCTGTCGAGTTTCGCGCCTTGAGTGGCTGCATGCTGTATCGCATCGACAAGGAACAGGTGCGTGGGTGTCTGGCCGAAAGCGGCGATGTGAAGTCGGCACTGACCAAACTGCAGCGGTTTCGGCGGCAGAAGCGCGAGTCGCTGTTGTTGCAGAAACCGGCGGTTGTGAAGAAGGGTGGGTTCCTCAGCTGGTTACACAAATGACCTAGCTTCGTCGCCCGCACGGGCCCTATCGCCGGCAAGCCGGCTCCCACAGGGCACGTGGAAAAGCCTGTGGGAGCTGCGGTTCGCCGCCGCGATTTGCCGGCGATGAGGCCGGAACAGGAATTACAGCACCACCCGCAGGCACTGCCCGGCGTGATACAGCGAGAACCCCGACTCGTAGAACGCCGTGCGCAACGATGGCGCGCTCACCGGCCTCATCGGCGAGAACGGAATCGGCAGGCTGTCCGGGTCATCCTTGAGCAGAAATTCCGCAAAGGCCCGGCCGATCACCGTCCCGGTGGTGTTGCCCCGCCCGTTGTAGCCGGTGACCGCCACCAGCCCCGGCGCCGGTTCGAACAGGCGCATCAGGTGGTCCGGAGTGAAGTCGATGCAGCCGGTCCAGTGCATCTCCCATTCGACCTTGCCCAGCGCCGGGTAGTAGTGGCTCTGGATGCGGTCGGCCCAGCTGCGCACGAACCAGGCTGGCTTGTTGTCGACCCGGCCGAGGCTGCCGAGCAGCAGCCGGCCCTGTTCGTCGCGGCGGATGCTGCTGAGCACCGTGCGGGTGTCCCACGAGCCTTGGCCATGGGGCAGGACCTGGTCGGCGGCGGCGCCGTGCAACGGCTTGGAAGCGACCTGGTAGTAGTAGCCGCGGAAGAAGTGCTTCTGCAGGTTGCTCCAATCGCCTTCGGTGTAGGCACCGGTGGAGATCACCACCTTGTCGGCACGCACTGCGCCCTGTGCTGTGCGCACCCGCCAGGCATCGCCATCGCGCGCCAGGCCTTCGACCGCGGACTGCTGGAACAGCTTGCCGCCCAGCCGGGTCACGGCAGCGGCCAGGCCCTGGGTGTAACCCATGGGGTTGATGGTGCCGGCGCGGCGGTCGAGCAGCGCGGCGGAAATCTTGTCGGTACCGCAGTATTCCTGGCATTGCGCGCCGGTCAGCAGCTCGACGTCGGCGCCGCGCCGGGTCCACTGCTGGTGGCGGGCTTCGAGGTCGGCGATGCCGGTGGCATTGTGTGCCATGTGCAGCGTGCCCTGGTGCCGGGCCTGGCAGTCGATACCCAGGCGCTCGATCATGGCGAACACTTCGCCCGGCGCATCGCCGAGCACCTTGTTCAGGCGTCCGCCCTGCTTGTGCCCGAGGGTGGCCTCGACGTCGTCGGGGCGGATCCAGGTGCCGGCGTTGACCAGGCCGACGTTGCGCCCGGAGCCGCCATGGCCGATCTTCCAGGCCTCCAGCAGGATCACCGACTTGCCCTGCTCCAGCAGATGGATGGCCGCCGACAGGCCGGTGATGCCGCCGCCGATCACGCAGACATCGGCCTTGTGCTGGCCGGCCAGGGCCTGGGCGGCAACGGTCGGCTGGGTGACGTGTTCCCACAAGCATTCTTGACGCAGTTCGGACATGATCGGCTCCAGCAAATTTTATTCTTGTTGCGGCCCATCGTCGCGGTTCGTCGCCACGACAAGCCGGCTCCCACAGAGATCGACGCGGTCGCTGTGGGAGCCGGCTTGCCGGCGAAACTGGGGCAAAGCCCCCGCGACGATCATCAGTCGAACACGATCCCTTGCGCCAGCGGCAATTCGCGAGAGTAGTTCACGGTGTTGGTCTGGCGACGCATGTAGCCTTTCCAGGCATCCGAACCAGACTCACGGCCACCGCCGGTTTCCTTCTCGCCACCGAACGCCCCGCCGATCTCCGCGCCGCTGGTGCCGATGTTGACGTTGGCGATGCCGCAGTCGCTGCCCGCGGCGCTCTGGAAACGTTCGGCCTCGCGCAGGTCGGTGGTGAAGATGCACGACGACAGGCCTTGCGGCACTTCGTTGTTCAGGCGCAGGGCCTCTTCGAAGTCGTCGTAGGCCAGCACGTAGAGGATCGGCGCGAAGGTCTCGTGGCGCACCACCTCGCTCTGGGCCGGCATCTCGGCAATGGCCGGCGACACGTAGTAGGCGTTCGGGTACTGCTCGGCGAGCTGGCGCTCGCCACCGAATACCTGCCCACCTTCGTCGCGGGCCTTGGCCAGCGCGCCCTGCATGGCATCGAACGACTGCTTGTCGATCAGCGGGCCGACCAGGTTGTCCTTGCGCGGGTCACCGATGCGCACCTTGCCGTAGGCGGCTTTGACACGGGCGACCACGTCGTCCTTGATCGAACGGTGCACGATCAGCCGGCGCAGGGTGGTGCAGCGCTGGCCAGCGGTGCCCACGGCAGAGAACAGGATGCCGCGCACGGCCAGGTCGAGGTCAGCGCTCGGAGCCAGGATCATCGCGTTGTTGCCACCCAGTTCGAGGATGCTGCGGCCGAAACGCGCCGCCACACGGGGGCCCACTTCGCGGCCCATGCGGGTGCTGCCGGTGGCACTGACCAAGGCCACGCGTGAATCGTCGACCAGAGCTTCGCCGGCGTCACGGCCACCGATCACCAGTTGCGCTATGCCTGCAGGGGCATCGCCGAAGGCTTTCAGCGCTTTGTCGAACAGCGCCTGGCACGCCAACGCGGTGAGCGGGGTCTTCTCGGACGGCTTCCACACCACCGCGTTACCCGCCACCAGCGCCAGCGCGGTATTCCACGCCCACACCGCCACCGGGAAGTTGAAGGCGCTGATCACCCCGACCACGCCCAGCGGGTGCCAGGTTTCGCGCATATGGTGGCCCGGACGTTCGGAGGCGATGGTCAGGCCGTACAGCTGGCGCGACAGGCCGACGGCGAAGTCGCAGATATCGATCATTTCCTGCACTTCGCCCAGGCCTTCCTGGGTGATCTTGCCTGCTTCGATGGACACCAGCTCGCCGAGGTCGGCCTTGTGCTCGCGCAGCACCTCGCCGAACAGGCGCACCAGCTCGCCACGACGAGGGGCCGGCACGCTGCGCCAGGCTTCGAAGGCCTGTTGCGCCTGGTCGATGCGGGCAACGGTGTCGGCCTTGCCGAGCAACTTCACCGAGGCGATCTGGCTGCCGTCGATGGGGGTATGGACAGGGTAATCGCCCTGGGTGTGAGCCGCGGCGGCAACGCCAAGGCGCTCGAGCAATCCAGCAACCATCGTGCTTCTCCTTACATCGGGTGAAGGGGTTGAAAATGTCGTGGGTCAGTATTAATCCGATTACTCGGGTGCAACAAACGACCTTTATTCCGCATATCATTCCACCAGGTAATGATTTCAGCCGCCGAGACCGCTTATGTCCAAACGCCTGGTACCGTCCATGACCGCCCTGCAGTGCTTCGAGGCCGCAGCCCGTCACCTGAGCTTCACCCGCGCCGCCGAGGAACTGCACCTGACGCAGAGCGCGGTGAGCAAGCAAGTGGCGCAGCTAGAGGAGATGCTGCGCCATCACCTGTTCCTGCGCATCCGCCGCCGCCTGCAACTGACGCCGGCCGGCAGCCTGTACCTGGCCGAGGTGAACAAGATCCTCACCCAGGTGGATATGTCCAGCCGCTATGTCCTGAGCTACGGCTCGCAGACCGAAGTATTGAAGGTAGCCACTCAACCGAGTTTCGGCGTGCGCTGGCTGATCCCGCACCTCAAGGGCTTCGGCAAGCGCCACCCCAACCTGCACCTGGACATCCGCAACGAGATGGAACCTTTCGCCCTGCTGCAGGGCTCGGCCGACGTGGTGTTCTTCTATGGCCAAGGCACCTGGCCCGGGGCGACCTGCATCGAGCTGTTCGGCGAAGAAGTGGTGCCGGTGTGCGCGCCGGAGCTGTTGCAAGGGCGCACGCTGCCTGACGCCGGCGCGGTGGCGGAGCTGGTGCTGCTGCAGAGCACCTCGCGACCGCAGGCATGGCACGAATGGTTCCTGGAGCAAGGGCTGCATACCGACAACAGCTATCATGGGCCGCGCTTCGATACCTTCTACATGGCGTTGAGCGCGGCGCAGGCCGGCTGCGGGGTGGCATTGGTGCCCAGTTACCTGGTGGCCAAAGAGCTGGCCGAGGGCGCCCTGGTGCTGGCCTGGGACCATGCGATGAAAAGCAATGGCGCGCATTACCTGGCGTATGCCGAACATGCGGCGGAAGTGCCCAAGGTGCGGGCGTTGGTGGAGTGGGTTGCCGAGCAGATCCAGCGGCGCGAACACTGACGCCATCGTGAGAGCGGGCTTGCCCCGCTATGGAGTCGTCAAGGTCGATCAAAAAAGGAATGAAACCCGCACTTTTTTTCGCTTGTACGGCATCTCCATTCCCAGCTTTCATGTAAGTGTCCTCCACTCACCCAGGAAGCTTGCGATGCCCGCCCACGATTTCGTCAGCCCCGACAGCATCCGTGCGCAGTTCTCTGCCGCCATGTCGCTCATGTACAAGCAGGAAGTCCCCCTGTACGGCACGCTGCTTGAACTGGTGAGCGAAACCAACCGGCAGGTCATGGCCGCGCAGCCCAAGGTGGCTGAGGCCCTGCGCTGGACCGGCGAGATCGAACGCCTCGACCAGGAGCGCCATGGCGCCATCCGCGTGGGCACCGCCGAGGAGCTCGCCACCATCGCCCGGCTGTTCGCGGTCATGGGCATGGCGCCGGTCGGCTACTACGACCTGAGCTCGGCCGGCGTACCGGTACATTCCACCGCGTTCCGCGCCGTGCATGAGCAGTCGCTGCATGTCAGCCCGTTTCGGGTGTTCACTTCGCTGCTGCGCCTGGAACTTATCCACAACCCGCAACTGCGCAAACTGGCCCAGGGCATTCTCGACAAGCGGCAGATCTTCACCTCCCGTGTGCTGGAACTGATCGTCCAATGCGAACGCGATGGTGGCCTGAACGCGAGCGATGCCGAGACCTTCGTCCAGGAAGCGCTGCACACATTCCGCTGGCACCAGGACGCCACCGTCACTGCCGAGCAGTACCAGCAACTGCACGACCAACACCGCCTGATCGCTGATGTGGTGGCGTTCAAAGGCCCCCACATCAACCACCTGACCCCGCGCACCCTGGACATCGACGCCATCCAGCTCGGCATGCCGGCCAAGGGCATCCCACCCAAGGCCGTGGTCGAGGGGCCGCCCACCCGTCGCCAGCCGATCCTGCTGCGCCAGACCAGCTTCAAGGCCCTGCAGGAAAAGGTCGCTTTCAGCGATGCCCAGGGCAGCCACACGGCGCGCTTCGGCGAGATCGAACAACGCGGCGCGGCGCTGACACCCAAGGGGCGCCAGCTGTACGACCGTCTGCTGGACGCGACCCGCGCGGCCCTCGGCGGCGCGCCGGCCGAGGCCAATGCCGAACGCTACATGACCCTGCTCGCCGAGCATTTCGCCGAATTTCCGGACGACCTGGGGCAGATGCGCGAACAAGGGCTGGCCTACTTCCGCTATTTCGCCACCGACAAGGGGCTGGCGGCGCGCGGGCAGCCCGGCCGCCCCACTACCCTGCAAGGGCTGATCGACGCCGGGCATGTGCATTACGAGGCGCTGGTGTACGAAGACTTCCTGCCGGTGAGTGCGGCGGGGATCTTCCAGTCCAACCTGGGGGATGATGGCCAGGCCGACTACGGCAGCAATGCCAACCGCGAGGCCTTCGAGCAGGCGCTGGGGCTGAAGGTGCAGGATGAATTGGCGCTGTATGCGCAAAGCGAGCGTAGGTCGTTGCAGGCGTGTGCGCAGGCGTTGGGGCTGTCGGCGCTATAAACGTCATCGCGGGCAAGCCCGTTCCCACAGGGTCGGTGGGAGCAGGCTTGCCGCGTAAGTCTTAGCGGCCCACTCGGAACCGATCCACTTCCTGGCGCAACTGCCCCGCCAGACCTTCCAGTTCGCGGGCCGTCGTGGCCAGCTCATTGGCCACATCTCGCTGCTCGCTGTTGGCCTGGGCGATGCTTTGCAGATTGCGGCTGAGCACCGTCGCGGTGCTGCTCTGCTCCTGGGTCGCGGTGCTGATCACCGCGAACTGCTCGCCCGCGACCCGGCTCTGCTCGTCGATGCGCGCCAGGGCTTCGGCCACCTTGTCGTTGCGCGCCAGGCCTTCCTGCATCAGCTGGTTACCCTGCTCCAGCGTGCTGATGGCATGGCCGGTCTGCTGCTGGATGCTGGCGATCATGCCCGAGATCTCGTCGGTGGCCTGGCGGGTGCGCGCGGCCAGGCCGCGCACCTCGTCGGCGACCACGGCGAAACCCCGGCCCTGCTCGCCAGCCCTGGCCGCTTCGATGGCGGCATTAAGCGCCAGCAGGTTGGTCTGCTCGGCAATCGAGGTGATCACGCCGACTATGCCGCCGATCTCCTGCGAGCGAGCGCCCAAGGTGTCCATCACACTGGCGGTTCCACCCAGTGCTTCGGCGATCTGCCGCAGGGAAACCGAGGCTTCGTCCATGGCGCTGCGACCGATTCGGGTCTGTTGGGCGTTGTCGCGGGCCATGCGCTCGGTCCCGGCCATGTTGTCGGCAATGTTCATCGAGGTGGCGCTGAACTCCTCCACCGCGCCGGCCATGCTGGTGATCTCGCCGGACTGCTGGTCCATGCCCTCGCAGGCGCCGGACGACAGACCCGACAGCGAGCGGGCGCGGCCACTGACCTGGTCGGAGGCGCTGCGGATATGCTCGACCATGGTCGCCAGCGCATCGCCCATCTGGTTGAAGCTGCGGGCGAGCTGGCCGATCTCGTCATGGCTGGTGACGCTCAGGCGGGCGTTGAGGTCGCCGGCACCCAGAGCCTCTGCCTGGCGCACCAGGTCGCCGAGCGGGCGCAGTTTGCGGCGCAGCAGCCAGAGAGTCGCGGCCACGGCCAGCAACATCGCCAGCAGGCTGCCAATGGCCAGGCGCAGGCCGACGCTCCAGGTCACTTCGCGGATTTCGCCCTCGGGCATGCTTGCCACCACGGTCCAAGGGCCTTCGGCGAACGGCTCGGTGACACTGAACAGTTGCTCGCCGGCACTGCTCCAGAACCGCCCTGCCCCCGGCGTGATCGCCTTGATCGCCTGGGCCGCCGCCTCGCCGTCACGCACCTCGGCCGGTGGCACCAGCCACTTGCCCTGCTCGTCCAGCAACGCCAGCGAGCCGGTCTGGCCAATGCGGAAACGCTTGAGGTTGGCGAACTGGGCATTCTGCGCGTCGGTGTAGTCGAAGCCGACGAACAGCACCGCGATCACCCGGCCACTGCCATCGCGCACCGGCACGTAGCGGGTCATGTAGTTGCGGTCGAACAACACGGCGCGGCCGACGTAGGTCTGCCCGGCCATCAGTTTCGGATAGGCCGGATGCTGGCGGTCGAGCTGGGTGCCGATGGCGCGGCTGCCGTCCTGCTTGGTCAGGCTGGTGCTGATGCGCACGAAGTCGTCGCCGCTGCGCACGAACAGGGTCGCGACGCCGGCGGTCATCTGCTGGAACTCGTCGACCTGGTGGAAATCGTTGTTCAGCAGGTGATCACCCAGGTACAACGCGGGCGTCGCGGCGCCTGCGACGCTGACCGTTTCCCCCGCGTGCAGCGCCAGGCCGGTGGCGAACCGGCGCTCGAACAGGCCGCTCAAACGCTGGGTGTTGTCCTTGAGCGAGCCATGAAAGGTGTCGAGCTGGTCGGCCAGCAGCCGCGCCTCGCTGGCCAGGTGCGCCTGACGGGTGGTGAGGTTGGCGTCGTCCAGCGAACGCAGGGCGAACAGGGTACTACCGGTGATCACCAGCGCCAGCACTATGGCGAGGGCGATCCCGAGCTGCGAGGCGATTCGGGCACGCGGTTGAGACATGGCAAGGCTCCTGGCAAGAGGCCGGGATCGTCCTGATCACGCTGACCGCCCGCTTCCTATCAACGGGGAATCGCGTCCTCTTCCGGGACGCTGGTGCAAGTTGATCGGCGTCTGTAGGAAATACTTGAGTGTGGGGCCGGGATATTCGCAAACGTTTTCTTTCCGTGGCTTTTCGAACATTGCTAGCCCTGCGGCGAAAGGATCTGCACAGCCGGCAAATCCATCGCCTCCGCCTCCTCCTGCAGAAATACGCTGAGCCTGCGCAAGCGCTCCCCGCCCGGCCGGGTCCGTGGCCACACCAGGTAGTAGTCCATGCCACTGGCCACCGCGGTCGGCCAGGGCAGGCTCAACCGCCGCTGCGCCACATCCTCGGCCACCATCAGCAGGTCGCCCATGGAGATCCCGTAGCCCCGCGCGGCGGCGATCATGCCCAGCTCCAAGGTGTCGAACACCTGCCCGCCCTTGAGCGAGACCTTGTCGGTCAGGCCCATGCGCGCCAGCCAGGCCCGCCAGTCGCGCTTGTCCGGTGTGGGGTGCAGCAACTCGATGCCGGCCAGGCGCCGTTCGTCCCAGGGCGCTTCATCAAGCAGGTCCGGAGCACCCACCGGAATCAGCAACTCGGAAAACAACCGGCGCACTTCCCAGTCCGCCGGGAAGCTGCCATCACTGAGCAGCACCGCGCAGTCGAACGGCTCCTGGTTGAAGTCGACATGGTCGACATCCATCCAGGCGCTGGTCAGTTGCACCTCGTTGCCCGGCTGCAGATGGCGGAAGCGACTCAGGCGCGCCAGCAGCCAGCGCATGGTCAGGGTCGAGGGGGCTTTCATGCGCAGGATGTCATCTTCACCGCGCAAGGTTTCGCAGGCCCGCTCCAGGGAAGCAAAACCATCACGCACACCGGGCAGCAACATGCGCGCGGCTTCGGTCAGCTGCAGGCTGCGACCATTGCGCACGAACAGGCGGCAGGCGAAATGCTCCTCCAGGGTGCGGATATGCCGGCTGACCGCGCTCTGGGTAATCGCCAGCTCTTCGCCGGCACGGGTAAACGAGCTCAGCCGAGCAGCGGCTTCAAATGCGCGCAGCGCATAGAGCGGAGGCAGTTGGCGGATCATGATGCACCTGTCATACGGGAGCTGGGCCGGTGCAGAGGATCATACAGGCATGAGCCATACTCATGACACTGATCGCATTTATCCTTTTGTGCAAAGCTGACCGAAGCCTCAGAATCGACGGCTCGCTTCCAGAATCACCAACAAGGACCGCCCCCATGCACGTCGCGCCCACCACCGAACTCAAGGCTTTGCTGCGCCTGGCCGGGCCGCTGATCGCCTCGCAGTTGGCGCACATGCTAATGGTGCTCACCGACACCCTGATGATGGCCCGCATCAGCCCGCAGGCCCTGGCCGGTGGCGGCCTGGGCGCGGCAAGCTATTCGTTCGTGTCGATCTTCTGCCTGGGCGTGATCGCCGCGGTCGGCACGCTGGTGGCCATCCGCAAGGGCGCCAACGACATCGAGGGCGTCACCCGCCTGGCGCAGAGCGGCCTGTGGCTGGCCTGGGGCCTGGCGCTGGTCTCGGCGCTGGTGATGTGGAACCTCAAGCCGGTGCTACTGCTGTTCGGCCAGAAACCGGAGAACGTCGACTCGGCGATGCAGTTGCTGACCCTGCTGCCGCTTGCCCTGCCCGGCTACATGACGTTCATGGCCCTGCGCGGTTTTACCAGCGCCCTGGGCCACTCCACACCGGTGATGGTCATCAGCCTGGTGGGCACGGTGTTCAACTACCTGTTCAACCACGCCCTGATCGAGGGCATGTTCGGCCTGCCCAAGCTGGGCCTGATGGGGATCGGCCTGGTCACGGCGGTGGTGACCCTGGGCATGGCTATCGCGCTCGCACTTTATATCCGCTTGCACAAGGCCTATGCCGCCTACCCGCTGCGCAAGGGCCTGCTGCGCCCTTCCCTGCCGGCACTGCGCGAGCTGTGGCGGCTGGGCCTGCCGATCGGCGGCACCTATATGGTCGAAGTGGGCTTGTTCGCCTTTGCCGCCCTGTGCATGGGCGTGCTTGGCAGCACGGAGCTGGCGGCGCACCAGATCGCCCTGCAGATCGTCTCCACCGCATTCATGGTGCCGACGGGCCTTTCCTATGCGGTGACCATGCGCGTTGGCCTTTACTACGGCGCCGGCAACTTGCTGGCGGCCCGTAGCGCCGGGCGCGTGGGCATTGGCTTTGGCGCATCGCTGATGTTCGCCTTCGCCGCACTGTTCTGGTTGCTGCCGGATGCCCTGGTCGGGCTGTTCATCGACCGCAACGACCCGGCCTTCGCCGCTATCTTCATGCTGGCAGTGCAATTGGTGATGGTGGCGGCGTGGTTCGAACTGTTCGATGGCGTGCAGACCATTGCCATGGGTTCGATCCGCGGGCTGAAGGACGCCAAGACCACGTTCCTGATTGGCCTGGTGTGCTACTGGCTTGTGGGTGCGCCAAGTGCCTGGCTATTCGCCTTCACCTTCGGTGGCGGTGCACAGGGTATCTGGTGGGGGCTGGCCCTGGGTCTGGCCTGCGCGGCGGTGGCGCTGACGTTCGGCTTCGAATGGCGGATGAAGCGGCTGCTGGGCAAGGCTGAGCGTGCACGGCGGGCAGCATTGTCGGTCTGATACACCCGAAGCCGCTGCGCGCGCCATAGCCGCGCGGGCGGCGCTCGATATCACAAGCGCCGCAACTGTATCGCTGAACACTTTGAACCCAGCACCCATCAAAAACTGTACTACTGTACTGCTATATACCTCACTTCCTGCCGACCATTTCCCTGCCGACACCACAAAACCGCACCAAAAAAGTGCGCACCAGTACAGTTCCCTCAATAACCGGTGCAACAGTCGCTTTCAACAGTTAACTGGCCCATCACAATACACCTGAACTGTACCTACTGTTCTGGACGAGAGAGGAGGAAGATGGGCACCAGTTAAATCACTCCCTAATGCCGCCACAAGCGGAAGGATGACACATCATGGAACGTACCCTCAGTTCCGACCTGGTTTTTGAAAACGCCCAAGCTTCCAACGCCGCCCTGCCGCTGCGCGTCCTGTCCACCCTGGTACTGTGGCAGCGCCGCATGGCCAGCCGCCGCCAGCTGGCGCGCCTGGACTCCCGCCTGCTGGCCGATGCCGGTATCAGCGAGTCGCAGCGCTACGAAGAGCTGAGCAAGCCTTTCTGGCGCTAAGCGCCGGCCGCCGGCCCAGGCCGGCACCGTGAATTCTCAAGAACCCGCCGCAGGCAACTGCGGCGGGTTTTTTGTTTTAAGCCGCGCAGTAGAGCACTTGTGCACGCAAGCGTAACAGTTTTATAGAACTCAAATTCTATAGATACAGTTACGATTTGATCTGTTTTTCGCGCCCAGGCGTCAGAACCGCCGCGTGTTACGCTTGTCTTACGCGCCTGGCATATAAAGTACCGTGACGAGCCAAGCGAGCGTCCGATAACCAGAACCACCCTTGACCCTGTGCAGGAGTCCACCAACATGCCCCGTTATCACCTGATTGGCGCCGCCTTGCTGCTGTCCCTCGCCGGTGCCGCAAACGCCACCAGCTTCGTCGTCACCACCGACGCCGTCGTCGGCGCCGTAGCCGCCTCGACCGACGCCACGTCCGATATCTCCTCCTCGTTCCGCGACGACAAGATCGTCAAGGCCGCCCGTGACGATGCCGCCAGCTTCGTCGGTAGCGATGGCGCCATCCGCGGCGCCAAGCTGGAAAGCGCATTCGTGCACATCCGCCAGCAGCTGCCGGCCCTGCAAGCCAGCGATGCGCAGCTGGCCCGCGCCATCCTCGCCATCTGACCCTGCCCTTGCCCCGGATTCACTGGCCCCGAACCGTGCATCCGGGGTAGCCTTCGCAGCCCGAGACAATCGCCACTTCAAAGCCCATGCGTTACCTATTGCTTTCCCTTGTCGCCCTGACCTGTATGAACAGCGCCCATGCGATGGATGCCACCACCCAGAGCCTGGTCATCACGGGCTACGTCACCAGCCAGGTGACGGCCGCCCCCTTCGACCGCAAACGGATCGTCGCGGCCCGTGACGATGCCGCCGTGTTCGTCGCCAGCGACGGCCTGATCCGTGGCGCGCGCCTCGAGGCGGCGTTCGACGCCCTGCGCCACGGCTGCGCCCGATACTCTGTCGGCGACCGTGAACTGGCCGAGGCGATACTCGTCCAATAACTACACCCGCTCCCTTGTATTTCCGGAGATGCTCCATGCGTAAACCGCTGATCGCCGCCACCCTCGGTATGCTGCTGCTAGCCGACTTGGCCCAGGCACACACCCTGGTGGCCACCAGCAATATCATCGTCCGCGCCTTTGGCCGGTCGATCGACTTCACCTCCGACACCACCACCTCGATCCGTGATTCGAAATTGGTGCGTGAAGCCCACGACGACGCCGCCAGCTTCGTAGCCAGCAATGGCGACATCCGCGGCGCGCAGCTCGAAGCCGCCTTCGACACCCTGCGCGCCCGCGTGCCCGAAGCCCGCGACGCCAGCGACCAGGTACTGGCCGAAGCCATCCTCGCCCTGTGAAGCGCATGCGTGCCTGGCTGCTGGGCTGCGCCCTGACGCTGCTTGGCACGCCCGCCCTGGCCGATCTGCAGCTGGTGCTGCAGACCGACGGCCTCGACCCTTCGCAACAGCAGGCCAGCCAACTGCTGCTCGACGAAGCCATGGCGAAGCTGCCACCGCGTTTCAAGCAGCAGCTCGACCGGCAGATCCTGGTCAGCTGGACCTCGCGCATGCCCGAGGATGCCTACGGCCAGGCTTCGCCGGTCGCCAGCCTTGATCTCAACCGGCGCCTGCTGCCGGGCCTCGTAGACGGCAGCGCCGCCCGCGAGAAGACCAACCGCCCCCATGGCACGGTCCGCGAAGAACTGCTCGCCACCGTGCTCCACGAGCTGACCCATATCTATGACCGCGCCCGCCTGTGGCCGCAGGCCGAACGCCAGCTGATCAGCCGCTGCAAGCGCCAGCAGGGCGCGCTTGGCAAGGTCGGCCTGCCGCAGGACTGTCGCGGCCAGGCCGAACGCCGCTTCACCTTGAGCGACGACCCGCGCCTGCTGGACCTGGCCGGCTGGCCGCAGTACGTCGGCCGGCGCGGCGAGCGCGAGCAGCACAATGGCCAGCTGGTGCGCAGCCCGGATCCCTACGAGCTGAGCAGCCCGAAGGAGTTTGTCGCGGTCAACATGGAGTACTTCCTCCTCGACCCCAGCTACGCCTGTCGCCGCCCGGCGCTGAACCAGTACCTGCGCGACCACTTCGACTGGGCGCCGCAACAAGATGCCTGCGCCAAGGGCCTGCCGTTCCTCAACGCCGGCAACGACTTCGCCCGCCAACCCTTGGGTGAGATCGACCCGGAGCGGGTCTACGAGGTCGACTACCTGCTGGCCGAAGCCAACCAGAATTGGGTCAGCCGCTGGGGCCACAGCATGCTGCGCCTGGTGATCTGCGCCCCGGGTCGCCCACGCGGGCCGGCCTGTCGCCTGGACCTCGACCAGAGCCTGGTGCTGTCATACCGCGCCTTCGTCAACGATGTGCAGCTGTCCAGCTGGGACGGCCTGGTCGGCGCCTACCCGTCGAGGCTGTTCGTGCTGCCGTTGGGGCAGGTGATCGACGAGTACACCAAGACCGAGCTGCGCAGCCTGGCCTCGGTGCCGCTCAGGCTCAGCCGCGCCGAGATCGAAAACCTGGTGCGCCAGGCCGCGGAGATGCACTGGAGCTACGACGGCAACTACTACTTCCTGTCCAACAACTGCGCCGTGGAGTCGCTCAAGCTGCTGCGCAGCGGCACCGGTAATGCACGCCTGAACGACCTGGACAGCATCATGCCCAACGGGCTGCTCGAGGTCATGAAGGGCAGGGGACTGGCTGATACCAGCGTGCTCGACGACCCACGCGAAGCGCTGCGCCTGGGCTATCGCTTCGACTCTTACCGCGACCGCTACCAGGCGATGTTCGAGGTACTGCGCAAGCAGCTACCAATCAAACAGACGACGGTGGAAGGCTGGTTGGCGCTGGACGCCGAGCAGCGCCGCCAGTGGTTCGACCGCGCCGACCTGCGCACCAGCGCGGCCTTGCTGCTGCTCGAACAGGCCGGGCTACGGCGCCAGCTGCTGCTGGCCCAGGATGAGGTCAAGCAACGCTACCTGAACGGGCGGGCGCTCAAGGACGGCAGCTTCGACAAAGCCAACGAAACCTTGCAGGCGATGCTGGCCAACAGCGGCTTCCTCAGCCGCCCGGCGGAGTTGCTCGGGGCAGGGGGCTACGGCCTGCCGCAGCCGGACGAGCGCAAGCAACTGGAGCAGGTGAGCAGCGAGCGCCAGGCGCAGCTGCTGCGCCTGAGTACCGACCTCGACCAGCAGGTGAGGGCGCTGCTGGGGCCCGAGCGGGGCAGGGAGATCAAAGCCGTGGAGGCCAATATCAAGCAGGTGGGCGAGCACCTTCGGGCGTTGCACAAGGCGGCCGGGGGGTTGCAGCTGCCCTAGTACATGGCGATAGGGCCAGAAGAGGCAGCACAATGCCCTACAGGTTTTCCTCGTCTTCCTCCGGCAACCCTTGATCCACCTGCAACCACGGCAAGCGGCTCCCCACCCAGATATGCCGATTGGCCGGCACCCGCTCCGGGTGATCCAGCGTCGCCACGGTTACGTCGATCGAATCCGGGCTATGGGCCGTCACCAGTGCCACGTGCGCCCCGCAACTGCCACAGAAGTACCGACTGCAGGTTTCCGGCGCCATGTAGCGCTGCGGTGAGCCCGCCAGCCACTGGAAAGCCTTGAAGGGCAGGGTGACCCAGGTTACCAGAATGCCCCCGCTGACCCGCCGGCAGATCGAGCAATGGCAATGGGCGACATCGCCCAGGGCGCCCGACAAGCGATAACGCAGGGCACCGCAATGGCACCCGCCTTCTTCGACATCCACCATCGAAACGACCTCCCGTCGCCTGGCACCAGCCGAAAGCTGGCTGAAAGCTTGCCCACATAGGATAGCGCCACCACCGGCAGCAGACCGGCCAGCCAGGGCACCCGGAAACTTCCGCGCCCCGGCCCAATCAACAACAACAATGGTGATTCTGATGTTTTCCTGTGCCCGCCTTTTCGCAGTCCCCCTCCGCCAGCTCCTCGCGCAGCGCCTGACGCGCTGATCCGCCCGAATCGTCCTTCCTTTCGCCGCGCCACGCCTGGAGTACCGCCATGCTGACCTTCCTCGGCTTCGCCATGGTCATCACCTTCATGTACCTGATAATGACCAAGCGCCTGTCGGCCTTGATCGCGCTGATCCTGGTACCGATTTTGTTCGCCCTGTTCGGCGGCTTCTACAGCGACATCGGCCCGATGATGCTGCAGGGCATCAGCAAGCTCGCGCCCACTGGCGTGATGCTGATGTTCGCCATTCTCTACTTCGCCCTGATGATCGACTCCGGCCTGTTCGACCCGGCCGTGCGCAAGATCCTCAAGCTGGTCAAGGGCGACCCGCTGAAAGTCTCGATCGGCACCGCGGTGCTGGCCCTGGTGGTGTCCCTGGACGGGGACGGCGCCACCACCTACATGATCTGCTGCGCCGCCATGCTGCCGATGTACAGCCGCCTGGGGATGAGCCCGCGAATCATGGCTGGCCTGATCATCCTCGCCGGCGGGGTGATGAACATGACCCCATGGGGAGGGCCGACGGCGCGCGCCGCCAGCGCCTTGCACGTTGACCCTTCGGACATCTTCGTGCCGATGATTCCGGCCATGGCATTCGGCGTGGTGGCGATCCTGGCCATCGCCTACTGGTATGGCCTGCGTGAACGTGCCCGCCTCGGTGAACTGCACCTGCCGACCGACGACCTCGACCACAGCGAAATCAGCGTGTCGCAGTTCCCGGAAGCCCGCAGGCCCAAGCTGCTGTGGTTCAACGGCGCCCTGACCGCCGCGCTGATGGTCGCGCTGATCGCCGGCGTGCTGCCACTGCCGGTGCTGTTCATGATCGCCTTCAGCATCGCCATGATCGTCAACTACCCGTGCCTGCAGCAGCAGAAGGACCGCATCGCCGCCCACGCCTCCAGCGTGCTGGCCGTGAGCGGGCTGATCTTCGCCGCGGGCATTTTCACCGGCATCCTGTCGGGTACCGGCATGGTCGATGCCATGTCCAAGAGCCTGCTGGCGGTAATCCCGGAAGCGTTCGGCCCCTACATGGCGGTGATCACCGCCCTGGTCAGCATGCCGTTCACCTTCTTCATGTCCAACGACGCCTTCTACTACGGCGTGCTGCCGGTACTCTCGGAGTTCGCCAGCCATTACGGCGTCACCCCGGTGGAAATGGCCCGTGCGTCGATCGTCGGGCAACCGGTACACCTGCTCAGCCCGCTGGTACCCTCCACCTACCTGCTGGTGGCCCTGGCCGGCATCGAGTTCGGCGATCACCAGCGCTTCACCCTCAAGTGGGCAGTGCTGGTATGCCTGTGCATAATGGCCGGCGCGCTGGCGCTGGGGACTTTCCCGCTGTTCAGCAGTCTGTAATACAAGCGCCTCATCCAACCGCAAAGCGCCCGTCACCAGGGCGCTTTGCCTTTACCGCTCGAAGGAATACACATGGAATGGCTGACCAGCCCGGAAATCTGGGTTGCCTTTTTTACCCTCACCGCGCTTGAGATCGTGCTCGGGATCGACAACATCATCATGATCTCGATCCTGGTCAGCCGCATGCCCAAGCACATGCAACCACGCACGCGGATCTTCGGCCTGGCCCTGGCCATGGTCACGCGGATCATGCTGCTGCTGTCGATCACCTGGGTCATGCGCCTGACCGACGACCTGTTCCATGTACTGGGCGAGGGTATCTCCGGGCGCGACCTGATCCTGTTCTTCGGCGGCCTGTTCCTCCTGTGGAAAAGCTCTCAGGAGATCTACCACGGCCTGGAAGGCGAGGACGAGAACCCCGACGAGCCGAAAGGGGCAGGTGGCAAGTTCTTCTACACCATCATCCAGATTGCCATCATCGACATCGTGTTCTCGCTGGACTCGGTGATCACCGCGGTGGGCATGGTCTCCCACGTGCCGGTGATGATCGCCGCGATCATCGTCGCGGTACTGGTGATGATGCTCTGCGCCGGCACCATCAGCGATTTCATCGACAAGCACCCATCGCTGAAGATGCTCGCGCTTTCGTTCCTGATCGTCGTAGGCACCGTGCTGATCGCCGAATCTTTCGATGTGCATGTGCCGAAAGGCTACGTCTACTTCGCTATGGCTTTCTCGCTGGCGGTGGAGGCGATCAACATCCGCATGCGCACGGCGATGGCACGCAAGAAGGGCAAGGAGCACGATCCAGTGAAACTGCGCAAGGACATCCCGGGTCAATAAGCCCAGGAAGCGCGGTAGCGAAAGGGCCCTTCGGGGCCTTTTTTGTTGCCGACGATGAGGCCAGAGCATGTTTCAAATACGTTTCACCCATGCCAAGCTGGCACCAGCCAGGCAAAACAACTAAAGCTTCAGTGAGCACTGGGAAAAACAGCCCACCCCCGGGCCAGGCTCACCGCTGCACCCATTGGCCCCGCCCAGGGGCATAGAAGAAAAGGGGGCCCGACCATGCTGACCCTGCTCAATCTGCTCTCCGCCGTGGCGTTGCTGGTGTGGGGCACCCATATCGTGCGTACCGGCATCCTGCGGGTCTATGGCTCGAACCTGCGCCGCGTGCTCGGCCAGAACATGAACAAGCGCCCGCTGGCCTTCATTGCCGGGATCCTGGTCACCGCCATGGTGCAGAGCAGCAACGCCACCGCCATGCTGGTCACCTCGTTCGTCGGCCAGGGCCTGATGGCCATGACCCCGGCCCTGGCGATCATGCTCGGCGCCGACGTCGGGACCGCGCTGATGGCGCGGGTGCTGACCTTCGACCTGTCCTGGCTGTCGCCGCTGCTGATCTTCCTCGGGGTGATCTTCTTCCTTTCGCGCAAGCAGACCCGCGCCGGCCAGCTGGGCCGCGTCGGCATCGGCCTGGGCCTGATCATCCTGGCACTGCAACTGATCGTCCACGCCGCCGCGCCGATCACCCACGCCCAAGGGGTTAAGGTGCTGTTCGCCTCGCTCACCGGCGATATCCTCCTCGACGCCCTGATCGGCGCGCTATTCGCCATGATTTCCTACTCAAGCCTGGCCGCCGTGCTGCTCACCGCCACCCTGGCGGGCGCCGAAGTGATCAGCCTGCCGGTGGCCATCGGCCTGGTGATTGGTGCCAACATCGGCAGCGGCCTGCTCGCCTTCCTCACCACAAGCCTGCAGAACAGCGCCGGGCGCCGGGTGGCGCTGGGCAGCCTGCTATACAAGATCATCGGCCTGCTGCTGATCATCCCGGTGCTACACCCCTTGGTAGCGTGGATGGACAGCTTGAGCTTCAGCCCGCAGGAACTGGTGATCGGCTTCCACCTGCTCTACAACACCTTGCGCTGTCTGCTGATGCTGCCGACGGTCAAGCCCATGGGCCGCGTGTGCAACTACCTGTTGCCTGAACGCGACAATGGCAATGGCCACAACCAGCCCCGCCACCTGGATCCGACCGCGCTGAACACCCCCAGCCTGGCGCTGGCCAATGCCGTACGCGAGACTCTGCGCCTGGGCGATATAGTCGATAATTTGCTCGAGGCCGTGCTCGGCGCCCTGCGCGGCACCCAGACGGCCATGCCCCAGCAAGTCAGAGCCTTGGGCGAGGATGCCGAAGCGCTGTACAACGCCATCAAGCTGTACCTGGCACAAATGCCCCGTGAAGACCTCGGCGAGCAGGACAACCAGCGCTGGGCCGAGATCATCGAGCTGGCGATCAATCTGAAGCTGGCCAGCGATCTGATCGAGCGCATGCTTCGCAAGGTCCAGCAGCAGAAGACCTCGCAGCGTCGGGAGTTCTCCCAGGTTGGCTTGGAGGAGCTGACTGGCCTGCAGGAACAATTGCTGGCCAACCTGCGCCTGGGCCTGTCAGTGTTCCTCAGCGCCGACCCGCAGAGCGCGCAGCAGTTGCTGCGCGAGAAACGTCGTTTCCGCGCCCAGGAGCGGCGCCTGGCCCACGCCCATGTCAGCCGCCTGCAACGTAAAGTGGTGCAGAGTATCGAGACCAGTTCGCTACACTTGGAGCTCATTGCCGACATGAAGCGTTTGAACTCTTTGTTCTGCAGCAGTGCCTATGTGGTACTGGGCGGCACCGACACCGGCGGGCTGATGCTCGACAGCGTGCCGGACGAAGCCCGTCAGCCTTGAGCCAAGACACTCCGGAGACCTGAGCTCGCCTATGCGTTGCCTGTTGTTCGTTTGCCTGCTGATTTGTAGCCTGCCCACGCTCGCCCTCGACCGCTCGCGGGTCGAGGGCTACCTGTTGCCCAACGGCCTGCAGGTCATCCTCAAGTCCGGCTATGAGCGTGATCATGTGTCGATCCGCCTGGTGGTGGGCGTGGGCCTGGACGACTTCGACTGTGACCAGCGCGAGCTGCCGCACCTGCTCGAGCACCTGCTGTTCAGCGGTATCGACGAGACGGGCGAGGGCGGGCTGGAGGAGCGTATCCAGGCCCTGGGCGGGGAGTGGAACGCCTTCACCAGCAGCGCCGACACCACCTTCGTCATCGAAGCCCCGGCGCGCAACCAGCGCAAGGTGCTCGACCTGCTGCTGGCGGTGGTCCGCGATACTCAAATCGACACGAAGGCGCTGGCCACCGCGAAAAAGATCATCGAGCGCGAGGACGGTGGCCATTACGGCCGACTGCAGCGCTGGCTGGACCGTCAGGACATCGGCCACCCAGCCAGCGACCAGCTGGCTACCGAGCTGGGCCTGAAATGTCCCGAGCGCTCCAACTTCGACGACATGACCCTGGAACAGGTCCAGCAGTTGCGCGAGCACTGGTATGTGGCCAACAACATGTCGCTGATCGTCGTCGGCGGCCTCGACCGCCTGCTGCCAGCCTACCTGGAACGCACTTTTGGCGAGCTGCCGGCGACCGAGCCCGAAGAACGCCGCAACCTCGAAAGCATCAGCCAGCAGGCCGAGCAGCGCCGCGACCTGACCCGCGGCTGGCTGGGCGACAGCGTCAAGTTGCACTGGCTGTTCATCGAGCCGACCCTGGAGGAGGGGCACGACCAGACCCTCGAGCTGCTGTCGCGCTACCTGGACTGGGCGCTGTACGACCAGTTGCGCCTGCGCCACGGGTTGTCCTACGGGCCGTCGGTACAACGCGAGAGCTTCGGCGACAGCGGGCTGCTCACCCTGAATGCCGACCTCGAGCGCCAGGACCTCGACAAGGCACTCAAGGTACTCGAGCAGTTGTTCGACCATCTGCGCAAGCATGGCCTGGACCCGGACACCTTCGCCCGCATCAAGGAGGCGACGATCGCCCGGGAGAGCTGGACCACCCAGGGCAACGCAGCGCTCGCCGACTACTACTGGGGGGCGCTCAACGCCTACGAGGACGGACGTTTCACCGATCCGGTGCGAGAACTTCGCCAAGTCAGCCTGAAACAGGCCGATGCGGCGCTGCGCGAGCTGCTCAAGGAGCCGGGGTACCTGCGCATCGAGAAGCCGTTGCTGGGGTATGACGAGCTGTATGGGTTGGTGGCCTTGTTGCTGGGGTTGATCCTGGCAGTCGGGCTGATCCGCCGCCGCGGGCCTCGCGCCAAGCCCAGCGGTGCTACACGGGCGCCCTGATTCGGCGGTATCCTGTAAGCCTTTCGCTAGCACTCATCGCGGGGCAAGCCCGCTCCCACGACAATTCATGCGTGGGAGCAGGCTTGCCCCGCGATGAAGCCGGCACTGCCATCCACCGCTCCCTGTTGCTTGCCTCATGCCCCCAATCCCCAGCTTCATCCTGCGCATCATCGAGCTGCTCAAGCGCTACCCCGGCATCATCGCGCTCTACGGTTTCCTCTCGGGCATCGGCAGCTTCATGCTGGTCGACCGCCAGGCCGGCCTGGCAAGGTGGATCGCCATCGCGATGCTGGTCAGCTGGGTCTGGCTGATGCTGGAGAACACCCTCACCGAGCTGTTCGCCCGCACCTTCAAGCGCGAGATCCCGCAACCGTTGCTGCGCTTCGCGACACAGATGATCCATCAGGAAAGCCTGTTCTTCGTCTTGCCGTTCTTCTTCATCACCACCACCTGGAACAGCGGCCAGCTAATATTCACCGGCCTGCTCGGTGCCGCGGGGCTGATCTCGATCATCGACCCGCTGTACCACAAGTGGCTGGCGCCGCGGCGCTGGCTGTTCCTGGCGCTGCACACCCTGACGCTGTTCGCGGCCATGCTCACGGCATTGCCAATCATCCTGCATCTGACCACCGCGCAAAGCTTCAAGCTGGCACTGATCGCCGCCATGGCGCTGTCGTTCCCGAGCCTGGCCAGCAGCTTCCCGATCAACAGCTGGCGCCGTGGCGTGGCCCTGGTGCTGGTGACCCTGGCGGTGGGTGGCGGCGGGTGGCTGCTGCGCTCGTGGGTGCCGCCGGCCACACTGTGGATGACCGACGTGGCGATCAGTACCGAGGTGCTCAACCGCCAGCCAGGCGAATCACTGGACGAAGTGGCGGCCAGCCGTATCCGCAGTGGTGGGCTGTATGCCTACACCGCCATTAACGCGCCGCGCGGTCTGAACGAGCGCATCTACCATGTGTGGCAGCTCGATGGCAAAGAGGTCGACCGTATCGCCTTGGACATTCACGGCGGGCGCAAGGAAGGCTACCGGGCCTGGACCCACAAGCAGAACTTCCCACCCAATCCCGCAGGCAAGTGGCAGGTGAGGGTGCTGACCGAGGACGGGCAGGTGATCGGGGTTCTGCGCTTCAAGGTGGTGGAATCCTGACAAGGATCGCGGGGCACGCCCGCAACCATCATCGTGGTGGAAGCGGGCCGACCCCGCGATGGGCTATGATCTGACTCGCCGATTCGCCAGTCAGATGCAGGGAGCCTATGACCGCCCCGAGCGCCACCTTGGACACCCGGCAGCAGCCCACTCGCCTGCGCATCGCCGGAGACTGGACCCTTGCCCACTACGCCAGCCTCAAGCGCGAGTGCGAGCGACTGCGCGACCAGTACGGTGACGAAACCCTCGCCGACCTCAGCCAGCTGGGCCGCCTGGACACCGCCGGCGCCTCGCTGCTGGCCGAACTGCTGGGCTCCGAACGCCTGTCGCGCTGCAGCGACGAACTCCCCGATGCCAGCCGGGCCTTGCTGAAGAACGTCTACTGCTCGGTGCAGGACTACTGCATCCCGGTCAAGGAACCGGAGCAGCCAGTGCTGCTTCTCCTGCTGGCGCGCATCGGCCGCGCCGTCGACCAGCTGTGGCAGGACACCACCCAGGTGCTGGGTTTCATCGGCCTGATCCTGCAGACCTTGTTCCTGCGGCTGTTCCAGCCGCATCGCTGGCGGGTCACCCCGGTGGTCGCGCACCTCGAGCAGACCGGCCTGGACGCCGCGCCCATCGTCGCCTTGCTGACCTTTCTGGTCGGCGCTGTGGTGGCCTTCCTTGGCGCTACGGTGCTGGCTGACTTCGGCGCAACGATCTTCACCGTCGACCTGGTAGCGTTCTCCTTCCTGCGCGAGTTCGCCGTGCTGCTGACCGCCATCCTCATGGCCGGGCGCACCGCCAGCGCGTTCACCGCGCAGATCGGCTCGATGAAGGCCAACGAAGAGATCGACGCCATTCGCACCCTGGGCCTCAACCCGATCGAGCTGCTGGTTGTGCCCCGAGTGCTGGCACTGTTGATAGCATTGCCATTGCTGACCTTCGTCGCGATGCTCTGCGGCATGATCGGCGGCGCGGTGGTCTGTGCCCTGACCCTGGACATCTCGCCGGCCATGTTCCTCTCGCTGCTGCAGAGTGACATCGGCGTGCAGCATTTCCTGGTGGGCATGGCAAAGGCGCCGTTCTTCGCTTTCCTGATCGCCGCCATCGGCTGCCTGGAAGGCTTCAAGGTCAGCGGCAGCGCCGAGTCGGTGGGTGCCCACACCACCTCCGCCGTGGTGCAATCGATCTTCGTGGTCATCGTGCTGGACGCGGTCGCCGCGCTGTTCTTCATGGAGATGGGCTGGTGACTGAAGCCGTGATCGAAGCCCGGGGGCTGTGCAACCGCTTCGGCAGCCAGAGCGTGCACGAGAATCTCGACCTGGACCTGTACCGCGGTGAAATCCTCGCCGTGGTCGGCGGTTCGGGCAGCGGCAAATCGGTGCTGCTGCGCAGCATCATCGGCCTGCGCCGGCCCAATGAAGGCACGGTCAAGGTATTCGGCCAGGACCTGGCCACGCTCGACGAAAACCAGCGCTCGCTGGTCGAACGCCGCTTCGGCGTGCTGTTCCAGAAGGGCGCGCTGTTCTCCTCGCTGACCGTTACCGAGAACGTCGCCCTGCCGCTGATCGAGCATGCCGGGCTGTCGCGGGCCGACGCCGAGCACCTGGCCGGGGTCAAGCTGGCGTTGGCCGGGCTGCCGATCAGCGCTGCCGACAAGTACCCGGCCTCGCTGTCCGGCGGCATGATCAAGCGCGCCGCCCTGGCCCGCGCCCTGGCCCTGGACCCGGACATCCTGTTCCTCGACGAGCCCACCGCCGGCCTCGACCCGATCGGCGCCGCCGCCTTCGACCAGTTGATCCTTACCCTGCGCGACGCCCTGGGCCTGTCGGTGTTCCTCATCACCCACGACCTGGACACCCTCTACACCATTACCGACCGGGTGGCGGTGCTGTCGCAGAAGAAGGTGCTGGTAGCCGGGCCCCTGGCCGAGGTCGAGCAGACCGTTGATCCCTGGATTCACGAATACTTTCACGGCCCGCGTGGCCGGGCGGCCGAAGACGCCGCCCTGCGCGCCCGCCAGGAGCGCTGAACGATGGAAACCCGAGCTCATCATGTCCTGATCGGCCTGGTCACCGTGCTGGTGGTGGCGGGCGCCATGCTATTCGGCCTGTGGCTGACCAAGTCCAGTGTCGACGATGCTTTCAAGGACTACGAAGTGGTGTTCAACGAGGCCGTGTCGGGCCTGTCCCGCGGCAGCCCGGTGCAGTACAACGGCATCAAGGTCGGTGATGTCAGCAACCTGCGCCTGGACCCGAAGGACCCGCGTCGGGTCCTGGCTCGCGTGCGCCTTAGCGGCGACACGCCGGTCAAGGAGGACACCCAGGCCAAGCTGACCCTGGCGGGAGTGACCGGCAACTCGTTCATCCAGCTCAGCGGCGGCACGCCGCAAAGCCCGGAACTCAAGGGCAAGGACGGCAAGCTGCCGGTGATCGTCGCCTCGCCATCGCCAATCTCGCGCCTGCTCAACGATAGCAGCGACCTGGTGACCAACATCAACCTGCTGCTGCACAACGCCAACCAGATGTTCTCTTCGAGCAATATCGAGCGCCTCAGCAATACCTTAGCCAACCTCGAGCAGACCACCGGCGCCTTCGCCAACCAGAAGGGCGGGATTTCCGAGGCCATCGAACAGCTGGCTCAGGTCGGCAAGCAGGCCAATGCCACCCTGGCCGAGACCCAGGCCCTGATGCGCAATGCCAACGGCCTGCTGGGCACCCAGGGCAAGCAGGCCATCGGCAGCGCCGAGCAGGCCATGCAGTCGCTGGCCGAAAGCACCGCGACCATCAACAGCCTGTTGCAGGACAACCGCCAGTCCTTGGACGATGGTGCCCAGGGCCTGAACCAGATCGCCCCGGCAATCCGCGAACTGCGCGAGACCCTCAACTCGCTCAAGGGCATCTCCCGGCGCCTGGAAGCCGACCCCAGCGGCTACCTGCTGGGCCGCGACAACAACAAGGAGTTCCAGCCATGAAGCTGTCGCTGCGCCTGGCCGCACTCGCTACCACCCTGAGCCTGGCTACGGCCTGCTCGATCCTGCCGCAGTCCGAGCCTGTGGATATCTACCGCCTGCCGGTGAGCCAGACCGCCCGCAGTGCCGCGCCGCTGGACTGGTCGCTGCGCCTGAACAAGCCACTGGCCAGCGAAGCCCTGGCCGGGCCGCGTATCGCGGTCATTCCCCAGGGGGATGTGATCAGCAGCTACAAGGGCGCCCGCTGGAGCGACCCGACGCCAATGCTGGTGCGCAATCGCCTGCTCGACGGCTTCCAGCGCGATGGCCGGGTGCAGCGCCTGAGTGCCGACGACAGCAACCTGCAGGCGGACTACGAGCTGGGTGGCGAACTGCAGGCGTTCCAGAGCGAGTACCGCCCAGGCGGGGCTGTGGAGGTGGTGATTCGCTACGATGCACGGCTGGTGCAGGGCCGCAGCCAGCGCATCCTCGCGAGTAAACGCTTCGAGGTACGCCAGCCGCTAGGCAGCCAGCAAGTGCCGGCGGTGGTCGCCGGCTTCGGTACGGCCAGCGACCAGCTGGCGCGCCAGGTAATCGACTGGACCGTCAGCCAGGCTCAGGCAAAGAACCAGTAGCAGACGAAGATCGCCGCGATCACCCCGGACAGCTCGGCCAGCAGCGCGCAGCCCACCGCATGGCGCACGCGCTGGATACCCACCGCGCCGAAGTACACCGCCAGCACGTAGAAGGTGGTTTCGGTGCTGCCCTGGATGGTCGCCGCCACCAGCGCCGGGAAGCTGTCCACGCCCTGGGTCTGCATGGTCTCGATCAGCATCGCCCGCGCCGCGCTGCCGGAGAACGGCTTGACCAGCGCCGTGGGCAGGCCCTCGACGAAGCGCGTATCCAGGCCCATCCAGGTCACTGCGTGGCGGATGCCGTCCAGGGCCAGCTCCAGGGCGCCGGAGGCACGCAACACGCCCACGGCCACCAGCATCGCCACCAGGTAGGGCAGCAGCCCCTTGGCCACGTCGAAACCCTCCTTGGCGCCCTCGACGAAGGCCTCGTACACCTGCACCCGCCGCAACGCGCCGATCACCAGGAACAGGATGATCACGCCGAACAGCGTCAGGTTGCCCAGGATCGAGGACAGGCTGGCCAGCGCGGCCGCCGACAGCGTGCCGAGAAAAGCCATGAAGCCACCCAGCAACAGCGCGCCGGGGATCAGGTAGGCAAGCACCACCGGATCCCACAGGCGCAGGCGCTGCATCACCGCCACCGACAGCAGGCCGACCAGGGTCGAGCAACTGGTGGCCAGCAGGATCGGCAGGAACACCATGGTCGGGTCAGGTGCGCCTTGCTGGGCGCGGTACATGAAGATGGTCACCGGCAGCAGGGTCAGCGATGACGCATTGAGCACCAGGAACAGAATCTGCGCGTTGCTCGCCGTGGTGCTGCTGGGGTTGAGCTCCTGCAGCGAGCGCATGGCCTTCAGGCCGATGGGCGTGGCGGCGTTGTCCAGGCCCAGGCCGTTGGCGGCGAAGTTCATGGTGATCAGGCCCAGGGCAGGGTGGCCCGGCGGTACCTCCGGCATCAGCCGGGCAAACAGCGGCCCGAGGACCTTGGCCAGCCATTCGACGATACCGGCCTTCTCGGCAATCTTGAGAAAACCCAGCCACAGGGTCAGGGTACCGAACAGCAGGACCATCACCTCTACCGAGAGCTTGGCCATGGCGAAGATGCTCTCGACCATCGCGGCGAAGATACCGGCATTGCCGCCCACCAGCCATTGGCCCAGGGCGCTGATGGCCGCAATCAGGAAAAAGCCGAGCCAGAGGCCGTTGAGCATCCGTGTGTTCCCCCGTGAAAAAATGCCCGAATGATAGCGCAATCAACCGGCGCGCTGTTGGGGGCGCTTCGCACCCCATCGCCGGCAAGACGGCTCCCAAAGGGATTTGCGAGACCCGTGTGGGAGCCGGCTTGCCGGTGATGGGGCCAGTGTGGGTAACACGACCGCGGTCAGCTTTCAGACAGCAAAAAGCCCCGACAAGTCGGGGCTCTTCGTTTAGCTCAGCGGCTTACTGGTTGACGGTCTTGCCCGCCACCACGGCCTCTTTCTTGCCTTTTTCCAGCACCAGCGACTTGTAGTACGCCTCGCCTTTCTCGGCGTCGTACATGCCCTGCCACTTGGCGATGACCACTGCGGCCAAGGCGTTGCCCACCACGTTCAGCGCGGTACGAGCCATGTCCATGATGCGGTCGACACCGGCGATGAAGGCCAGGCCTTCCAGCGGGATGCCCACGCTGCCCAGGGTGGCCAGCAGTACCACGAACGATACACCCGGCACGCCGGCGATACCCTTGGAGGTGACCATCAGGGTCAGCACCAGCAGCAACTGCTGGCTCCAGGACAGGTCGATGCCATACAGCTGGGCGATGAAGATCGCCGCGATGCTCTGGTACAGGGTCGAGCCGTCAAGGTTGAACGAGTAGCCGGTCGGAACCACGAATGAGCAGATCGACTTCGGCGCACCGTACTTCTCCATTTTCTCGATCACGCGCGGCAGCACGGTCTCGGAGCTGGAGGTGGAGTAGGCGAGGATCAGCTCATCTTTCATGATGCGCATGATCTTGATCACCGAGAAGCCGAACAGGCGAGCCACCAGGCCCAGCACCATGAAGGCGAAGAAGGCGATGGCGAAGTACACCAGCAGCACCAGCTTGGCCAGCGGCAGCAGCGAGCTGAAGCCGAAGTTGGCGACAGTCACGGCGATCAGGGCGAACACACCGATCGGCGCGTAGTTCATGATCATGTGGGTGACCTTGAACATGGTCTCCGACACGCCCTGGAAGGTACGCACCAGCGGCTCGCGCAGATCGGCGTTGAGGCTCGACAAGCCCATGCCGAACATCACCGAGAAGAAGATGATCGGCAGCATCTCGCCACGCATCAGCGCCGCGAAGATATTCGACGGGATCAGGTTGAGCAGGGTCTCGATGAACGCATGCTCATGCTGCACCTCGGCCGCGGTGGCCTGGTACTTGGAGATGTCGACGGTGCCCAGGGTGCTCATGTCGATGCCGGCGCCCGGGTGGAACACGTTGGCCAAGACCAGGCCGACGACGATGGCGATGGTGGTCACCACCTCGAAGTAGATGATGGTCTTCAGGCCGATACTGCCCAGTTTCTTCGCGTCGCCTACCCCGGCGATGCCCACGATCAGCGACGAAATCACGATCGGGACGACGATCATCTTGATCAGGCGAATGAAGATATCGCCGGCTGGCTGGAGGACGTTGCTGATCCACCATGCCTTTTCTGCACTGAAATGATTCAGTAGCGCGCCGACTGCAACGCCCAGCAACAGACCGATGACGATCTGCCAGGCGAGGCTCAGTTTTGCCTTCTTCATGTCATTACCCTTTGTTGTAGTGGTCACGGGCACCTGACGGAAAGTCGCGTTCCAGAGCGCTTCAAAGCTGCTGGGCGGCTGCGTGTTCCGTTCCGGCCCCCTCTGTAAGGACACCGCGAGCGAGCATTTCTGGCGCTCGGGCCAAGGAAAAAGGCGGCAACTATTGCGACGTGGGCAGAGGCAGTCTAATGCCGGAAACGAATACCGTATGCCGAATCGGCATGAGACCAGAAGCCAAAATCGAGCATCGCCAAAGCCTTGATTTTCAACGTTCGGATTTCCGAACAAGGCCAATGCGCCATTTTTCGGCAGATTTGCAGGTATGAAAGAAGGGAGTTTGATGGCGTGTTCGACAATCCGAATGGCTGAAATGCCACACGGGCTGACCTGTCGGACAACTAAAAAAATTTCGATATACGGTAGCGACAAAATGTGTCTGAAGTGAAAAGTCGCTCGTATGGATAGATAAATCCCTACAGGCGCTTCGGAAGCCAGATCGATCACGTCCTCAACTCGACCCGATCGACCTGCAACTTCCGATGCCACCCTCTCCTGACCCGGCCCATGATGGAGGCACTCCCTGTACCCCTAGGCCACTCCGACCCTGCAACAGTCAGAACGGCCCGGCCCCCTGGTCATGCGCCGCCCCTCCTCGGGGCGGCGCATCATAGAAGCTTGAAAGATAAAAAGGTTCAGCTTCTATAGCGTTACAGTGCGCGACCGCTGGTCAGTACCAATTCGGGTCACGCTTGAGCTGCTCCTGCAGCAAAGCTTTCATGCCTTCGTCCGGCTTGCCCAACCAGCGGTAGTCCGCATGGCGGGTCGGCGACTTGTCCGCAGGCAGGCCCTCAGGCACTTCCACGAGCATGCCGTAGGCTTCGTCCTTGTCCCAGCTGAAGGCCACGACCAGGCGCTTGTAGGTGCAGTTGCCCTCGGATTCGCAGAGCGGACCAACCAGATACTGGTCGCCGTCCTCGGTCACCGCCGACATCTGCTGTGCCGAGCTGCCGCTGAGGTTGATCACCCATTCGGGCAAGCGCTCTTCTTTCTTTATCGTCTTCTGCCAGGTCTTCTGGTATTCGGGGTCCGAGCCAAGCAACTGGTTGACCCGGACCTGGCCGTCATTGGCGGCCAGCGCCGACGCACCACTGCCCAGCAGCAGTGCGACGGCCAAGGCTTTCGGGAGCATCCTGCTCATGGTCGTCAACCCCTACCGCGGCCGAAGAAGAAGGAGGCAACGAACAGCACCAGGAAGACGATGAACAGGATCTTCGCGATACCGGTCGCAGCGCCGGCGATACCACCAAAGCCCAGGACTGCGGCGATAATGGCGATGATCAGGAAAGTGATAGCCCAACTCAGCATGATGTTTCTCCTTTTCTTGTACGAAATCGGTTAACAGTGTCAGAACACCCAACGTTGCTGGGGCTCGACACGTTCAAGAACAGCAGGAGCGTTTTCAGCACTAGCCAGTGGCTCTGCAGCCTTGACCAAGGTGCTGGCGTGAGGCGTTGCCCGCAGTTGCGTCAACAGCGCGGTCTGCGCGGCCACTTGATCGGCCAGCCGAGCGGTCTGCCAGCTGTGGTGGAACAAGCCCACCGCCAAGGTCAGGAGCAGAGCCATGCCGAGGAACAGCAGTTGCTGCATAGGTACTACAGCGCTCTGCGTGCGATTGACATTGTGGCGATTCATGCCGGCTCCTCCTGCGAACTTGTTATTCGTGCTTGGAAACATCAGTGCAGCCTGCATGCCAGTCGTAAGCCTACAAAAAAATCCTTTTAAATCAATAACATATGAAATTTAGAAACCTTTACCTGGTGCGTATACTGCACGATACCCGTTATAGGGTCGTGCGATTTGCACGATTAGCCCTCCACCTTGGTAGCGATCTTGAGCAGGTCGGCGTCGACGCCACGTACCCCGACAATTTGCCTCGCGACTTCCACGGCAATCGTTTTCTGCTCACTACTGACCACCTCACCCGACAACCTGACCAGCCCCTCATCACTGGCTACCTTGATGTTCAATCCGTCAAGGTTGCGGCTGAATCGGTAGCTGGCCTGAATCTTGTCGACGATCCAGCTATCGCTGGGCTGCGGTCCTGCTGGCGCATCAAGGGGTTTTTCCCGGGCCTTGGCAAGGGCAGTGCTGTCCAGGCTGACCAGGTTGTTGACCAGATGCACTCCATCGGTTGTGCGCGCCAGCACCCCTGCTAGCTCCTTGGCTTCGGGGCTGTCTACTTTGCCCCGCAGAGTCACCACACCTTCGCGGCTTTCCACCTCAATGAACGCTTTCTCGGTGATTCGGCTCCACAGCAAGCGTGCGCGCACCACCGCGCCGAGGGTGGCGTCTTCCAGGCGCTGGGCGTAGGCGCGCAACTCCAGGGGCCTGTCCACCAGACGGGGATCGATCCGCAGTTGATTGTCGACCCGCTCGATACCTTTGGTGGCCAGAGCCACCTGCTCGGCCAGCGCCTGCTCCACCGGATTCTCAACATCCCCGGAGAGTCTCGCCTGCTGGCCATCGACTTCCACCTTTATAGAAAACGGGTTGAGCATGGGATTGAGGGACAAGGCTGTCTGCAACGCCCCTTCCAGACGAGCATCCTGCACGGGGTCGGCCTGGGCCGGCGCGATCATCGACAGGGCACAGGCAGCAAGTACAACCATTCGAGGGTAGGTGGACATAAGAGAATCTCCTTGCGCATAGCTCAACCAATCAAACTGGCAACCGTCGTGCCAGCCATTTGATGACAATGAACTTCATATTTTTCAGTCACTTAGACATCATTAAGGCATGCGGCTAGCATGCATGGCGCAGAATCAATCAGAATTGACCATGCAACTTGCCCGATTTTTCCGACACTAATTGAGATCAATCCCAAAGGAGCGCAGGAAATGGAATCAGCCCAGGACAACCAAGGCCGCATTCTGCTGGTGGACGATGAGTCCGCCATCCTGCGTACTTTCCGCTACTGCCTTGAGGACGAAGGCTATAGCGTGGCAACCGCCAACAGCGCCGCACAGGCTGAGACTCTGCTGCAACGCCAGGTGTTCGACCTATGCTTCCTCGACCTGCGCCTTGGCGAGGACAATGGCCTGGACGTACTGGCACAGATGCGCATTCAGGCGCCGTGGATGCGGGTGGTCATCGTCACCGCCCATTCCGCCATCGATACCGCGGTTGACGCTATCCAGGCTGGCGCCGCCGATTACCTGGTCAAACCCTGCAGCCCTGACCAACTGCGCCTGGCCACGGCCAAGCAGCTGGAAGTGCGCCAGTTGTCGGCGCGACTGGAGGCACTGGAAGGTGAAGTACGCAAGCCCAAGGACGGGCTGGACTCCCACAGCCCGGCAATGATGGCCGTGCTGGAAACCGCCCGCCAGGTGGCAACCACCGATGCCAACATTCTAATCCTCGGCGAATCCGGTACCGGCAAAGGCGAATTGGCCCGCGCCATCCATGGCTGGAGCAAGCGCGCACGCAAGGCCTGCGTGACCATCAACTGCCCGTCGCTGAATGCTGAGCTGATGGAAAGTGAATTGTTCGGCCACACCCGCGGCGCTTTTACGGGTGCTAGCGAGAGCACCCTGGGACGGGTCAGCCAAGCCGATGGCGGAACGCTGTTCCTCGATGAGATCGGCGATTTTCCTCTCACACTGCAACCGAAGCTGCTGCGTTTCATCCAGGACAAGGAATATGAGCGGGTCGGTGACCCGGTCACGCGCAGGGCGGATGTGCGAATCCTGGCAGCCACCAACCTGAACCTGGACGAAATGGTGCGTGAGAACCGTTTCCGTGAAGACCTGCTGTACAGGCTGAACGTCATCACCTTGCACCTGCCCCCTCTGCGCGAACGCAGCGAAGATATCCTGACCCTGGCCGACCGTTTCCTGGCGCGCTTCGTCAAGGAGTACTCGCGCCCGGCGCGTGGCTTCAGCGAAGAAGCCCGCGCCGCGCTGCTCAACTACCGCTGGCCGGGCAACATCCGTGAACTGCGCAATGTGATCGAGCGCGCCAGCATCATCTGCCCGCAGGAGCGTGTGGAGATCAGCCACCTGGGCATGGCCGAGCAACCCACCGGCAACGCACCCCGTGTCGGCGCGGCGCTGAGCCTGGACGAGTTGGAACGTGCCCATATCGGCGCGGTACTGGCCACCAGCGATACCCTCGACCAAGCCGCCAAGACGCTGGGCATCGACGCCTCCACCCTGTATCGCAAGCGCAAGCAGTACAACCTATGAAATGGCCGATGAAGCTGCGTACGCGACTGTTCCTGAGTATCTCGGCGCTGGTAACCGTGGCCTTGCTGGGGTTGCTGCTCGGGCTGTTCAGCGTGCTGCAGATGGCGGCCCTGCAGCAGCGAGTGGTACAGGACACTACCCAGACCCTGGAACTGGCCCTCAAGCTGCGCCAGAACCTGGGCGAGCAGCTCAACCTCATCCTCGACGAGGACACAGCTCCAAGCAACCTCGTCACACTGCAGGATCAGTTCCAGACACTGCTCAAACAGGGGCTGGAACAAGGTGGCGAGCGTACCGGTTTCAGCAAGGCTGCCAGCAACTACCAGGCATTTGTCCAGGCCTATCGGCAGAGCCCGATGCCCGCTCGCAGCATGGGCGTGGACCAACCCCTCGGCGCTGCTTTCAACCAGGTACGCACCGACCTGCTCGACTCGCACCGCCAGGCTCTGGAACACATTACCCGCAGCGAGGAGACATCGCGCGCGCACGCCTTGCTCATCAGCGGCTTGCTCGGCCTGATGGGCCTTATCGTGCTGGGGCTCGGTTTCATCACCGCGCACAACATCGCGCGCCGCTTTGGCCAGCCGATCGAGGCACTGGCCAAGGCTGCCGATCAGGTCAGCCAAGGCAACTTCGACGTCACCCTGCCGGTGACCCAGGCCACCGAGCTCAATCTGTTGACCCGTCGCTTCGGCCTGATGGCTGACGCTCTGCGCAAGCACCAGGCCACCAATGTCGATGAGCTGCAGGCTGGCCAGCAGCGCCTTCAGGCGGTACTGGACAGCATCGACGATGGCCTGCTGATCATCGACCGTCAAGGGCGCCTGGAGCACCTCAATCCGGTGGCCCAGCGCCAGCTGGGCTGGGACCCAAGCCGCCTGGGCGTGAGCCTGGCCGAAGCCTTGCACCGCCCCGAACTGGAACAACAGCTGCGTCAAGTGCTGCGCGGAGGCAGCCTGGACCGACTGCCTGAAGACCTGAGCCTGGAGGTGGATGAAGAGACCAGGCTGCTGACCTATAGCCTGACCCCGGTCAGCCACCCCGAAGGCCCCATTCTCGGTGCAGTGATGGTGCTGCACGATGTCACCGAACAACGCGCGTTCGAACGGGTACGCAGCGAATTCGTACTGCGTGCTTCCCATGAGCTGCGTACACCCGTCACGGGGATGCACATGGCATTTGGGCTGTTGCGCGAACGTATCAGCTTTCCCCCAGATGCACGGGAGAACGACCTGCTCGAAACCATTGCCGAAGAAATGCAGCGCCTCACTCAATTGATCAACGATCTGCTCAACTTTTCCCGCTATCAAAGCGGTTTGCAGAAACTGGAACTGGCCCCCTGCTCATTGGAGGAACTGTTCGAGCGCGCCCAGGCGCGTTTCATCGAACAAGCCTCGGGCAAGCAGATCGAGATCATCCGCGAGCTGGAGCCACCACTGCCACGCATCCAGGCCGATGTCGCCCAACTCGAGCGCGTGCTGGACAACCTGCTGCACAACGCCATTCGCCACACCGGCTCCGGCGGGCGTATCCGCCTGCATGCAAGGCGGCATGCCGAGCGGGTGATCATCAGCGTCGAGGATAACGGCGAAGGTATCGCTTATGGTCAGCAGGGGCGGATCTTCGAGCCGTTCGTGCAAGTCGGGCGCAAGAAGGGCGGGGCCGGGCTGGGATTGGCGCTGTGCAAAGAGATCGTGCAACTGCATGGCGGGCGGATGGGCGTGTTCTCACGGCCGGGTCAGGGGACACAGTTCTACATGGCACTGCCGGTTTGACCTGTTCACCCTCAACGCGCCCAGCCTCAAGGCTCATCATCGATCCGCCGCCCTGCCACACGCCGCCCACGAGTGATCAACTCGACAAACTGGCGGGCATTCAGCGGATGGGCGAACAGCCAGCCCTGTCCATAGTTAACCCCCTCGCTGTTGAGCAGCTGCGCCTGGTCCTCGCACTCGATCCCCTCGGCGATTACCCGCAGGTGCAGGTCGTGGGCCATGCGAATGATGTGCGGCGCCACGCCGCTGCTGGCGGCGTCATGGCCCAAGGCATCGATGAACGACTTGTCAATTTTCAGGCAGTCCACCGGCAGGGTCTGCAAGTAAGCCAAGCTGCAATAGCCCGTGCCGAAATCATCAATCAGCACTTGGTGTCCGACGGCACGCAGTGCTTGCAGATTGTCTCGCGCCACGACTACATCAATCAGGCCACGCTCGGTCACCTCGAAGGCGATCTGGCTGGGTGCAACACGATGGTGCGCCAGTAAGCGCGCCGCCACCCTTCCGATCCGCGGTGCCATGACATCGCAGGCCGCCAGGTTGACCGAGATATAGAGCTGGCGGTTGGCCCGCAGCAACTGGCCCAGTTGCTCCAGGACCCGTTGCAGAACAAAGTCGGTGATCTGTCGAATCTGGCCGGTATTTTCAGCCAGCGGAATGAACAGCTCCGGGCTGGTCAGGCTGCCGTCCGGGCGGCGCCAGCGCACCAGTGCCTCGGCACCGACGCAGCGACGGCTGTCCAGTTCGAAGATCGGCTGGTACAGCACTTGCAGCTCGCCACGGCGCAGCGCATGCTGCAGCTCAGAGCTCATCGAGCGACGTTGCAGGATCAGTTGCAATACCAGCCAGCCGATGCAGCCGGCCAACACCAGGCTTCCAGGGAACAGCAACCAGAGCAGGCCATTGAGCTTCAATGGCAGGCTCGCCCTCGGCGCGATCAGCACCAACTGGTAGTCCGGGGATTTGGTGGACATGCGATAGACCAGGCGATCAGGCAGCTCGATCAACGATTTGCCCTGGGCGGGCGGCCATTCGGTGGTCGGAGGCCAGGGTTGCGTCGGGCCAAGCACGGGGATGGCACGGGTACCGCGATCGAGCACCACCAGCAAGCTGCCACCGGGCGGCAGGTCGACGACGTCTGTGAGGTGGCCACGGGAGGTGGAGACCACGAAGCGGCCACGGCCCAGCATCAGGGCCGCGAGGTTCTCATTGGGCTCGGTGGTGGTATTGAGCCAGTAGCTGTAGGTCGGCCCTTGGATATCAGGGCTGCGCAAGGGCTCGATGATCCGCTCGTCGCCGCGGTTGGAACAGGCCCGCGTACCTTCCACATAGGACGCTTCGTAGATGAACCGCGACTTCAGCGCCACCTGTTGCAGTTGTGTCAGCATCAATGGATCGCAGCCGCGCAGGGGCTGCGCCTGAAGCTGGTCAACGGCCTCGCGCAACTGGCCGAACACCTGCTCCAGGCGCTCGAGAAAACGCTCGCCCTGGGCATTCATCTGCGCGCTTTCACTTTGTTTCATCTGTTGCAGGGCAACGTTGACGCTGATTGCAAGCAACAGCCCCGCGCTGGCAAGCGCCGCAAGCGCGGCCAACAGCCAGGGACGGTGGAAAAATTGACGCACCGTAGCGAAGAGGGCGGGCATGCGTGGCATCCAGTTGAATACCAAAGGTATAGCAACGGATTTAAAGCTTGGCGCAGCCGCTGGGCGTGTGAATTGGCCCGCTTGCGCGCCAAGCGTCCGAAAAGGTCGGGTCAGCGCTTGCGGTTAAGCACCTGCAACATCGCGGCGGTCTGCGCATCCGGCGTGCCATCGAATAGCCGCGGGCGGAAACGCATCTGGAAGGCCGCGATCACATGCCGGGTAGCTACGTCCAGATCACCGGTCTGGTCGATGGCATAGCCAAACCGCGCCAGCTGCTGCTGGTACCAGCTGATGGTCGGCGGATTGACCTCGAAATAGGCCTGCTGCCGCGCTACAGAAGGCGCATCCGGCCAGACACCCAGGCCGGCCTCGGCCAGACGCTTCCAGGGGAACAACGGGCCCGGGTCGAGCTTGCGCAGCGGGGCGATGTCGCTATGACCGATGATGTGGCGCGGGTCGATGTTGTTGCGCTTGACGATGTCCTTGAGCAAGGCGATCAGCGCTTGCACCTGGGCTTCGCTGTAGGGGTGCCAGACGCGCCCAGTCGGCGTGTCCGTGTAGCCCTCGTTGACGATCTCGATGCCAATGGAGCTTGAATTGAGCCAGGTGCGGCCCTGCCACTGGCTATCCCCGGCGTGCCAGGCGCGGCGGTTTTCGTCCACTAGCTGGTAGACCTTGGCCGGGCCATCTCCGATGAGGTAATGGCTGCTGACCTCGCCATGGGTCAGCAGGGCGAGGGAGCGCTCCAACGACGCGTTGGTGTAGTGCACCACGACGAACTGAATGCGACTGTCCTGATTGGCCGAGGGGTGGCTGCGGTCGATGCGCAGGCCACTGGAACAGCCTGCCAAGGCCAACAGGAGCAGAGCGGTAAAAAGTCTTTTCATTGCGGGGAGCACGTCATTGAGTAGGCGAGACAAGCGCTACAGTATAACGTGCTCTTGCGGCATCGTTGCGTTCAGCGTACGCACAGCACCAGAAATTCCAGCGAGTTGTCAGCGCTGGCGCTTTTCATGTCCACCAACTGGGTCATCACGCTCAGATGCTCGACCAATGGTTTACCGATCACTTTGGCCTGGCCGTGCATCTGCCGGTCGTAGCTGCTGACGTCGATCGACGACACCGAGCAGAAACCTGGAGCCTGATGCACGATACGTGGATTGAGCTTCAGCTTGTACTGGGTGAAGTAGTTGGCCTGCACCTCGCGCTCCACGTGGCTGATCCATTCCGGCCACTGGCGCAGTACCTTGCCGTCTGCTCCCACATGCGCGGTGAAAATCATGTCCTTGCCCGCGGCACTGGCCTGGAAGGCCAGGCCGAGCACGGCCAACATCAACCATCTAGTTACATTCATCCTCAACTCCTTTCACAATCGATCTATCGACGATGCGCTGAAGAGTCAGCGCTGCGAAAAGTGTCGATTGGTCGGGGGGCTGGGGGGGCGTTAACTATCTATGCCTGCTCGACACGATTGCGCCCATCGGCCTTGGCTCGATACAGCGCTTCGTCGGCCCGCTTGAGTACCTGGTCGCTACGCTCGCCGGAGCGGAAAGCGCTGATACCGATGGACGTGGTAATCACCACGCGCTCACCCTTGAAATGGAAGGGGCACGCCTCGATCGCCGCACGCAGCGTCTGCGCTACCTGGACAGCCGCCGGCGGCGAGGTCTGCGGCAGCAGCATGACGAATTCCTCACCACCGAAACGGGCGATGAAGTCGCGCCCGCGCAGGCGCTTACGCAGTTGATCGGCAACGATCTTCAGCACCTTGTCGCCTGCCAGGTGACCATAGCCATCGTTGATGCGCTTGAAATGGTCCAGGTCGAGGATGGCCATGGCCAGGTGGCCACCGTTTTCCTGCCAGTCGAGCACCTCGCGCTCGACCTGTTCACTCCAGGCCGCTCGGTTGGGCAGGCCGGTGAGCGGATCGATCATCGCTTTTTGCCGCTGCTCCTCGAGATGCTCGCGATAGCCCAGGGCCTCCTGCTCCATGCTCGCCACACGCTCGGCCAAGCCTTGCAGGCGGCTGGCCATATCATGCTCGCGGCGATCGCGCTCGTGCTGGTGATCATCCATCGTCACAAGCAGGCCTTCGAGGCGGCTCTCCAAGATATGCTTGAGGCTGTCAACATCAACAGCCCCCTGCACACTGCTCTGCAAGCCATCAACCTGCTCGCGCAGCTGGCTGTCGAGCTCCCGGGCGGCGAAGCTGTTATCGGCGTGGCCGGCGCTGGCTTCGTGAAGGTGGCTCTGGAAGGTTTCCAGGCGCTCGTTGAGTTGCTGCAGGTAGGCCTCGAACTCGTGCTGGCCGCTGTCGGTAATCGCCAACATGAGCACGGCCAGGTCATCCAGTACAGGGATCAGTTCGTACCAGTTCAGCCCCCGGGAAACCCGCTCACGCATTTCCAGAGCCTGTGCCTTATGGCGCTCAGGCAAGCTCAGGTCGTCGAGCAGGCCGATCAGGGTCTGCTCGATATGGGCGGCAACCTGGCTGTAGGGCGGCTCCACCGCATCGGGCAGGGCATAGGGGCCATCATCGCCGGCGTCCAGTTCTGCCACTGTATCCGGCTCAGCCGTTGCGGCTTGCTCCGTCTCGATGACGGTCGATGGCTCGGGTACAGGCTCGGCAACCGGCGGTTCGAGTTCGGGGCGGGGATCGGCAACGACTGACGGCGTGGTTTCAACCAGCGCCGGGCCAGCCAGTTCCACTTGCGCGCCAGCGGGCTCGACGGGCACCGTTTCATTCACGGCCTGTGCCGCCTCGGGCAAGGCTTGAGGCGCAGGTTCCAGGGCGTGCAGCTCGTCGACATCCCCAGGGTGTGGCTCAGCTGCGATGCCTGGGCCTGCAGCGGCCGGCTGCGGCGCAGGCGATGCCGCCTCGACCGCAACGGGTGCGGGCGTCAATTCGCCCATGGGCTCGTCACGGCCCCCGAACAGGCGCTGCAGGAACCCAGGACGGGTTTCATCATCGGGCTTTTGCACGGCGTTGAGGGCGCGCCCCTGCAAACCACTGAGCTCGCCCAGCAAGGGCGGCAACTCCCGGGACTGGCTGACGCCACCGTCGAGCTTTTTCGCCAGTTTTTTCAACGGACGGGCCACATCGCCCGGCAGCGGCAAGGTCTGCAACTGGGTAACCAGCGCGGTCAGCGCCTCGCTGACCTGATTCATGCGGGTTTCGCGGCGCTGCTCGGAGTCGAGCACGGCTTTTTCCAGGCGCGGAATCAACCCAGCGAGGCCGGCGTCCATGTTGTCGCTGCGGATGACCTCGCGCATCTCCTTCATGCACTGGTCAACGGTCTTGTCGCTCCCTTCGGCCGCCAGGGTGCTGCGCACCAGGCCACGACGCAGCAAGTCGAGACGGGCTTCCCAGCGCCGCTCGAGCTTTTCCTGCTGCTCGATGCTCTTGAGGTATTTTTCTTTCCAGCGCTCGGCTTCTTCGGTCATGCCTGGATCCGCAACGGGTAGTGGCATCTAGTCCTGCAATCACTGGATTTCGGCGGAAAAGCCCAACACTTGAGTGCAGGATTCGCCCAGGCAGGACTAACTCAGGACCGGCAGGGTATCCACAGTCAGGGCGTCAGGCAATCGGATCTCGACGGCGACGGGCAGGTGATCGGAAATTGGCTGTGCCAGCACCTCGACGCGCTCCAGTGTAAGACTCGGGCTGAGCAGGATGTGGTCAAGACAGCGTTGGGGGCGCCAGCTGGGAAAAGTGGCCTCGACCTGGGGCGCGATGAGACCTAGATCACGCAAGGGCGAATGATCGAGCAGGTCGTTGGCGTGGGTGTTCATGTCACCCATGAGGATCTGGTGACGATAGCCGCCGATCAGCTCGCGGATGTAGGCCAGCTGCCGGGCGCGCGTCTTGGAGCCGAGCGCCAGGTGCATCATCACCACGATCAGGGCGTCGGCACCTTCGCCGAAACGCACGAGGATCGCCCCTCGCCCAGACGGGCCAGGCAGGGGATGGTCTTCCAGGTGCTGGGGCTTCAGACGGCTGAGCACGCCGTTGCTGTGCTGGGCGAAACGCCCCAGATTGCGGTTGAGCTGCTGGTACCAATAGGGGAAGGCCCCCAGTTGGGCGAGATGCTCCACCTGGTTGACGAAGCCGGAGCGCAGGCTGCCGCCGTCGGCTTCCTGCAAGGCCACCAGGTCGAAGTCGTTGAGCAGGTCACCGATCTTCTGCAGGTTACCGGCGCGCCCGTTGTGCGGCAGCAGGTGTTGCCAACTGCGGGTCACGTAGTGGCGGTAGCGCTCGGTACTGATACCGACCTGGATATTGAAACTGAGCAGCCGCAGGCGACCATCGGCCGGCAGGCCGCTGGCCTGCAGGTGATGTTCGTTGACCTGCGGCTGGTGCAGGCCGACGCTTCGGGTTGAGCGAAAGCGGCCCATGGCATTCGCCGCTTACTTAGCGGCGCGCTCCTTGGCGATCAGCTGGTCGGCGACGTTCAGCACGCCTTCCGGACCACCGGCAGTGCCCAGGTCGAAGCGATACTTGCCGTTGACGACCATGCTCGGAACGCCGGTGATTTCGTACTTCTTGGCCAGTTCCTTGGCCTGGTTGACCTGGCCCTTGATGGCGAAGGAGTTGAAGGTGGCCAGGAACTTGTCCTTGTCCACGCCCTGAGTGGCCAGGAAGTCGGCCATGTCGTTCGGGTCAGTCAGGCGCTTGCGCTGATTCTGGATGGCGTCGAATACCGCGGCGTGAACCTTGTGCTCCACGCCCATGGCTTCGAGGGTCAGGAACATCTGGCCATGGGCATCCCATGGGCCGCCGAACATGGCCGGGATGCGTTTGAAGTTGACGTCCTTCGGCAGTTTTTCAGCCCAGGGGTTTATGACCGGTTCGAAGTGGTAGCAGTGCGGGCAGCCGTACCAGAACAGCTCGACGACTTCGATCTTGCCAGGCACCGACACCTGAACGGGGTTGCTCAGCTCGATATATTCCTTACCAGCGGTTGCAGGCTCCGCAGCCTGTACGGCGGCCATACCGAACACGCTGGCGGCGACCAGCGCGGCGCTGAGAATCAGTTTACGCATGCTTTACTCCTGAGCAGTCTTTGGTCGCCTCGACGCGACCTGTGTAGGACAGGTCGGGAAGGGCTCGAGTTCTGTAGTGTAACGGCTACGGACAGAAAAAAGGGCAGCGTGGGCTGCCCTTTTCATCTTTAGCGCTGAAGCATTAACCGAGTGTTAACGCGTAATTCAGTGCAGGCCCTGGATGTAGCTGGACAGCGCTTCGATGTCCTTGTTGCTGAGCTTGCCGGCGATGGTGCGCATGGTCATGGCGTCGCCGTCGTTGGTGCGGTTGCCTTCGCGGAAGTCGGTCAGCTGCTTGCTGACGTACTGCGCGTGCTGGCCGCTGAGGTGCGGGAACTTCGCCAGGGCGATGCCTGCACCATTGGGGGAGTGACAACCGGTGCAGGCCGGCATGCCTTTCTCCAGGTTGCCGCCGTTGAACAAGGCACGACCATGCTCGACGAGCTTCGGATCGGCGGCACCTACGCTGCCTTTCTGGCTGGCGAAGTAAGCGGCGATGTCGGCCAGGTCCTGGTCGTTGAAATTGGCCAGCATGCCGGTCATCTCAAGCACGGTACGCTTGCCGTCCTTGATGTCGTGCAGCTGCTTGTTCAGGTAGGGCTCACCTTGGCCGGCGAGTTTCGGGAAGTTCGGTGCCAGGCTGTTGCCGTCCGGGTTGTGACAGGCCCCACAGACAGCTGTCTTGGCCTGGCCGGCGGCGGCATCGCCTTTGATGGGTCCTGCAGCAGTTGCCGCACCTGCGACCCCCATGGTCAACAGCAGACTCACGACTAGTTTGTTCATCAGCTAATCCAACACGGCTAAGGGTGAAATGTTATGTATCGGGACTGCCGCTCATCCAAAGGATGACCAAACGGTAGTCCTCGGCACTGCAGTCCATGCACAATCCACGCGGCGGCATAGCCTTGAAACCCTGTGTAACATGCACCACCAGTTGCGCCATGCCTTGCGCCAGTCTTGGCTCCCAGGCCGCCCGGTCACCGCTTCTGGGTGCCTGGGGCAGTTGTCCGGCGTGACAGGCCGCGCACGTGCGGTTGTACAACGCCTCGGGATCCTGTGTAGCCTGTGCGCTGAAAAACGGCAGGAACATACCGACAGCAAGCAGCCATTTCGCCATGCGGAACGACCTGACAGGGTTGGGGGCCGCGCTGCGTTCTGTTGCGCGAGCTATTGTTCGACACCCCATGCTCAATTGCCTTCGCTGGGCGAATGAGCACACAAAAACTGGGGCATTATATACTTCCGCCAGCCAAACGGAAACGACACCGCTTGCCAGGCCTGGTCCTACGCCTCCAGCGCTGGGCAACACCCACATCGGAAATCCCATGCAAGTCAAGAACCCCATCCTCGGCCTCTGCCAGAAAGCCAAATTCGCCCTCAGCGCCGCCAAGGTCGAACAATGCCCCGAAGACCAGGGTTACGAGGTGGCTTTCGCCGGCCGTTCCAACGCCGGTAAATCCAGCGCCCTCAACACCCTGACCCACGCCAGCCTGGCGCGTACCTCGAAGACCCCCGGCCGCACCCAGCTGCTGAATTTCTTCAGTCTGGACGATGAACGGCGTTTGGTCGACCTGCCGGGCTACGGTTATGCAAAAGTGCCGATTCCGCTCAAGCAGCACTGGCAGAAACACCTGGAGGCCTACCTGGGCAGCCGCGAGTGCCTGCGCGGGATCATCCTGATGATGGACACCCGCCATCCGATGACCGACTTCGACAAGATGATGCTCGACTGGGCCAAGGCCAGCGGCATGCCGATGCACATCCTGCTGACCAAGGCCGACAAGCTGACCCACGGCGCGGGCAAGAACACCTTGCTCAAGGTGCAGTCGGAGATTCGCAAGGGCTGGGGCGACACCGCGACCATCCAGCTGTTCTCGGCGCCCAAGCGCCTGGGCCTGGAAGAGGCCTATCGCGTGCTGGCGGACTGGATGGAGCTGGAAGACAAGCCGGCTGTCTGAGGTCGAGTGAGGCTTTCGTGGTAGCGGGCTTGCCCCGCGATGGCCCTGTCGCAGGGCCAACCCGCGCCCACCAGCCCAGGCAGGCATGACGCCGAATTCCGGGCAAAAAAAACCCCGGACTTCGTATGGGGAGGGGGAAGTTCGGGGTCCAAGTCCGGACCGCTAGGGCGGGGTCCAGATATCTGCCAACACTTAACACAACATAGGAGCATCGAAAGGCTTCACCAGCCATTCAGTACCTCTGAGTGGCGGTTCACCGGTTTAGTTCCGAGCCCCTGGAAACTATTTGCGATAGTTTCATGAAACTCTCGATCTAAAGCCCGAGGCCTGCACCGGATCCGCGACACTACGCCGCAGATCCTACACAGCTTTCACACGGCGTTTAGTGAGCTTCGTCCCAATTCGAGCCAACGCCCGCTTCCACCAGCAACGGCACGTCCAGTTGCGCCGCGCCGCTCATGTGGACCCGAATCTCGGCTTTCACCTGTTCGACCAGGTCTTCGCGCACCTCGAGCACCAGTTCGTCGTGCACCTGCAGGATCACCCGCGCATCCAGCCCGCTCTCGGCCAGCCAGTTGTCCACCGCCACCATGGCGCGCTTGATGATGTCCGCCGCAGTGCCCTGCATCGGCGCGTTGATCGCGGTGCGCTCGGCGCCTTTGCGCAAGGCCGGGTTCTTGGCGTTGATGTCCGGCAGGTACAGACGACGCCCGAACAGGGTCTCGACGAAGCCCTTTTCAGCGGCCTGGGCGCGGGTGCGCTCCATATAGGCCAGCACGCCTGGGTAACGGGCGAAATAACGGTCGATGTAGTCCTGCGATTGCTTGCGATCGACGCCGATCTGCTTGGCCAGACCGAAAGCGCTCATGCCATAGATCAGCCCAAAGTTGATCGCCTTGGCGCTGCGGCGCTGGTCGGTGGTGACGTCCTCGAGAGCGACGCCGAATACCTCTGCAGCGGTGGCGCGGTGCACGTCCAGGTCGTTGCGGAAGGCGTGCAGCAGCCCTTCGTCCTTGGCCAGGTGGGCCATGATGCGCAGCTCGATCTGCGAATAGTCCGCCGCCAGCAATTTGTAGCCGGGGCTGGCAACGAAAGCCTGGCGAATGCGCCGGCCCTCGGCGGTGCGGATCGGGATGTTTTGCAGGTTCGGGTCGCTGGACGACAGGCGACCGGTGGCAGCCACCGCTTGCTGGTACGAGGTATGGATGCGGCCGGTACGCGGGTTGATCTGCCCCGGCAGCTTGTCGGTGTAGGTGCTCTTTAGCTTGCTCAGGCTGCGGTACTGCATCAGCACCTTGGGCAGCGGGTAGCCCTGTTCGGCCAGGTCATCCAGGACCGCCTCGGCGGTGGACGGCTGGCCCTTGGCGGTCTTGCTCAGCACCGGCATGCCCAGCTTGTCGTAGAGGATCGCGCCGAGCTGCTTGGGCGAGCCCAGGTTGAATTCCTCGCCAGCCAGCGCATACGCCTCACGCTCCAGCTCGACCAGCTTCGCCCCCAGCTCGCCACTCTGCACGCCGAGCAGACTGGCGTCGACCAGTGCGCCCTGGCGCTCGATCTTCGCCAGCACCGGCACCAGCGGCATCTCGATATCCATCAGCACCGGCAGCACGCTGGGCGTCTGGGCCAGGCGCGCCTGCAGCGCATGGTGCAGACGCAGGGTGATATCGGCATCCTCGGCGGCGTAGGGGCCAGCCTTGTCCAGTGGGATCTGATTGAAGGTCAGCTGCTTGGCGCCCTTGCCGGCGATATCCTCGAAGCCGATGGTGGTGTGGTCCAGGTACTTCTGCGCCAAGCTATCCATGTCGTGACGGGTGGCCGTGGAGTCGAGCACGTAGGACTCGAGCATGGTGTCGTAGGCCACGCCGCGCATGTGGATGGCCGGGCTGCCATTGGCCAGGATGTTGATGTCGTACTTGGCGTTCTGGCCGATCTTGCCCTTGGCCGGATCCTCCAGCAGCGGTTTGAGCGCCAGCAGCACGCGCTCGCGGTCCAGCTGGGCCGGAGCGCCTTCGTAGTCGTGAGTCAGGGGCACATAGGCGGCTTCATGGGGCTCGACGGCGAACGACAGGCCGACGATCTGTGCCTGCTGGGCATCCAGGCCAGTGGTTTCCGTATCGAAGGCGAACAGCGGCGCCTGACGCAGCTTTTCCAGCCAGGCGTCGAAGCGAGCCTGGTCGAGGATGGTTTCGTACTTTGGCTCGACCTTCTCGCCCACAGGAGCCTCGGCGGCAGCGACGCCATCACCGGCCTGGGGAGCGCTGCGCTGGACTTCGGCAACCCAGCTCTTGAACTCCATCTCGGCGTACAGCGCCAGCAGTGCTTCACGGTCCGGCTCGCCGCAGACCAGGGCGTCCACCTCGATATCCAGCTCGACATCGCACTTGATGGTGGCCAGCTCGTAGGAGAGGAAGGCCGCGTCGCGGTGCTCTTCAAGCTTGGCGGCGAGGGTCTTGGCGCCACGAATGGCCAAGCCCGGCACCTTGTCCAGGTTCTGGTACACATCGCTCAGGCCACCACCGATACCGGTCAACAAGCCGACTGCGGTCTTCTCGCCAACGCCCGGCACGCCGGGAATGTTGTCGACCTTGTCGCCCATCAGGGCGAGAAAATCGATGATGTGTTCGGGACCTACGCCAAACTTCTCGTGCACGCCAGCGACGTCGAGCACGCTCCCGGTCATGGTATTGACGAGGGTAACGTGGCCGTCCACCAGCTGGGCCATGTCCTTGTCGCCGGTCGAGATGATCACCGGGCGGCCGGCGGCGGCGCTGCTGCGCGCCAGGGTGCCGATCACGTCGTCGGCCTCCACGCCTTCGACGCACAGCAGCGGGTAGCCCAGGGCGCGGACGCTGGCGTGCAGCGGTTCCACCTGCACCCGCAGGTCGTCGGGCATGCTCGGGCGGTTGGCCTTGTACTCGGCGAACATGGCATCGCGGAAGGTCCCGCCCTTGGCATCGAAGACCACTGCGAACAGGCTGTCCGGATACTGCTTGCGCAGGCTCTTGAGCATGTTCAGCACGCCCTTGACCGCGCCGGTGGGCATGCCTTTGGAGGTGGTCAGCGGCGGCAGCGCGTGAAAGGCGCGGTAGAGGTAGGACGAACCGTCCACCAGGACGAGGGGCGCTTGGCTCATGAGGAGAATCAACCTTTTCGACGGGTCCGGCGCTAGAATAACCGGATCAATGACGACAAAAGGACTAGGTTATCATGCGCACACTCAATCGCCTGTTACTGCTCGGTCTGCTGGCCACCATGCCAGTCGTCACCCAGGCGGCGGACGAAGCCCCATCGGCCGATCCCGATGTAACCATTCGCACGGAAGGCGATAAGACCATCCAGGAGTACCGTCAAAACGGCTTCCTGTATGCGATCAAGATCACGCCGAAGAACGGCAAACCTTATTTCCTGGTACGCGCCGATGGCTCCGAAGGCAATTTCATTCGTTCCGACCAGCCGGATATGCTGATTCCGTCCTGGAAGATCTTCGAGTGGTGAGCTAGTAACGCGTATCGTTCTTATCAACCAGGCACTTCCGGCGGAAGTGCCCGCATGGGCAATTCTTCAACATGTCAGTCTTCACCCCTGTGTCCCGGCCTGAGCTGGAAACCTTTCTGGCGCCATACGAGCTGGGCCGCCTGCTCGACTTCCAGGGCATCGCCGCCGGTACCGAGAACAGCAATTTCTTCGTCAGCCTGGAAAAAGGGGAGTTCGTCCTCACACTGATCGAGCGTGGGCCGGCTGAAGACATGCCGTTCTTCATCGAACTGCTCGACGTGCTGCACGATGCCGACATGCCCGTGCCCTATGCCCTGCGCGACCGCGAAGGGCATGGCCTGCGCGAACTGTGCGGCAAGCCTGCGCTGCTGCAACCGCGACTGTCGGGCAAGCACATCAAGCTGCCGAACAACCAGCACTGTGCCCAGGTCGGCGAGCTGCTGGCGCACATTCACTTGGCCACCCGCGAGCGCATCATCGAGCGCCGCACCGACCGGGGCCTGGACTGGATGCTGGAATCGGGCGCCGAACTGCTGCCGAGCCTGAACCAGGAGCAAACCGCGCTGCTGCAACCGGCGCTGGCGGAAATCACCGCGCACAAGCCGCAGATCCTCGCCCTGCCCAAGGCCAACCTGCACGCCGACCTGTTCCGTGACAACGTGATGTTCGAAGGCACTCACCTGACCGGGCTGATCGACTTCTACAACGCCTGCTCCGGGCCAATGCTGTATGACATCGCCATCACCGTGAACGACTGGTGCCTGGACGAACAGGGGGGTATCGACCTGCCGCGGGCCCAGGCCTTGCTGGGCGCCTACGCGGCACTGCGACCGTTCACCGCCGCTGAAGCGGAGCTGTGGCCGGTGATGCTGCGGGTGGCTTGCGTGCGCTTCTGGCTGTCGCGCCTGATCGCGGCGCAGGCGTTCGCCGGGATGGACGTGATGATCCATGACCCCAGCGAGTTCGAAGTGCGTTTGGCGCAACGCCAGCAGGTGGCGCTGAAGCTGCCGTTCGCGCTCTGATAGACAATCGCGGCATTTGTGGGAGCGGCGATGCGGCGACCCGACTTGCCCCGCGATAGGCAAGTCGGGTCGCGGCATCGCCGCTCCCACCTGGCCCGCCTACAGCCTCAGAGCTGTTCCAGGCACCCGGCCAAATCACCACCGAGCTTCTCCAGCAAGCGCTCATAGCCCTTGTCATCCACCTTGTCGCCGCCACCCAGCGCATCCAACTCGGCCAACCGCACCGGCAACCCGGCCGTCAGCGTCTCGGCCAGGCGCGGCCTCAGCGGCGGCTCGCTGAACACGCAGGTCTTGCCCACCGCCTGCAAGCGCTTGCGCATGGCGGCGACGTGCTGCGCGCCCGGCTGCACCTCGGAGGCCACGCTGAACACGCCGGTGTGCTTCAGGCCATAGGCGGCCTCGAAGTAGTCGAACGCCTCGTGAAACACGAAGTAAGGCTTGCCGGCGATCCCCGCCACACGCTGCTTGATACGCGCATCAAGGGCATCCAGGCGCTCGACGAACTGCTTGAGGTTGGCCTGGTAGCGCGGGGCATTGGCCGGGTCGGCCGCTGCCAGGTCGCCGGCCATCTTCGTCGCGATCACCCGGGCATTCAGCGACGACAGCCACAGGTGTGCATCGAGACTGCCCGGGCGGTGGTCGTGGTCATGGTCGTCGTGGTCTTCCTCATCATGGGAGTGGCTGTCCTCGCCGAAATGACGCAACTGCATGCCCGGCAGCGACTGCACGGCCACGGTCGGCTTGGCGCGGCTCTTCAGCACGCGGGGCAGGAAACCTTCCATGTCCGGGCCGATCCAGTACAGCAGGTCGGCATCGGCGACCTTGCGCACGTCGGAGGGGCGCAGTGCGTAGTTGTGCGGGGAGGCGCCCGGTGGCAGCAGCACATCGGGGCTGCCGACACCGTCCTGAACGGCGGCGGCGATCTGCTGCAGGGGCTTGATGCTGGTCAGCACACGCACGTCGGCGTGCGCCGAAAAAGCGATGAAAGCGACAAAGAGGGCAAGGATTCGGGACACGGTGGATACTCGGGTCGTCAGAAACAGGTAACATAATAACGTCTCCATCCTGAACCGTCGCTGCCCATGTCCATCACGCCGCTGGCCCACCGTCCCCACGATCACTCCCATTGCGTCCACAGTGCGCTGGCCGAGGCCGACGCGCTGTGCAACCGTCAGGGCCTGCGCCTGACCGCCTTGCGCCGCCGCGTGCTGGAGCTGGTGTGGCAGAGCCACAAGCCGCTGGGCGCGTACGATATCCTCGCCGTGCTCAGCGAACAGGACGGCCGCCGCGCTGCGCCACCGACCGTCTATCGCGCCCTGGACTTCCTTCTGGAAAACGGCCTGGTGCACCGCATCGCCTCGCTCAATGCCTTTATCGGCTGCAGCCATCCCGAGCACGCGCACCAGGGACAGTTCCTCATCTGCCGCGAATGTCACGTGGCCATCGAGCTGGAGCAGAACAGCATCAGCGACGCCATCGTCAGCAGCGCCAATGCCGTGGGTTTCGCGGTCGAGACGCAAACCGTCGAAGTGGTCGGCCTGTGCGGCAACTGCCGGGGCAAGGCATGAGCGATGCCCTGATCCGCCTCGAGCAGGTCGGCGTCAGCTTCGCTGGCGAAGCGGTGCTCGACAGCATCGACCTGGCGGTGGCGCCGGGCCAGATCGTTACCCTGATCGGTCCCAACGGCGCCGGCAAGACCACCCTGGTGCGCGCCGTGCTGGGTCTGCTCAAGCCGCATCGCGGCAAGGTGTGGCGCAAGCCCAGGCTGCGCATCGGCTATATGCCGCAGAAGATCCAGGTAGACGCCACATTGCCCTTGTCGGTGCTGCGCTTCCTGCGCCTGGTGCCCGGTGTAGACCGTGCGGCAGCCTTGGCGGCGTTGCAGGAAGTCGGCGCCGAGCAAGTGATCGACAGCCCGATCCAGACCATCTCCGGTGGCGAGATGCAGCGCGTGCTGCTGGCCCGCGCGCTGCTGCGCGAGCCCGAGCTGCTGGTACTCGATGAACCGGTGCAGGGTGTCGATGTGGTTGGCCAGACCGAGCTGTATAACCTGATCACACGCTTGCGCGACCGCCACGGCTGCGGCGTGCTGATGGTCAGCCACGACTTGCACCTGGTCATGAGTGCCACCGACCAGGTGGTCTGCCTCAACCGCCACGTGTGCTGCTCGGGCCACCCGGAGCAGGTCAGCAACGATCCGGCCTTCGTCGAGCTATTCGGCCAGAACGCCCCGAGCCTGGCCATCTACCACCACCATCACGATCACAGCCACGACCTGCACGGTTCGGTGATCGCCCCCGGCGCCCATGTTCACGGAGAGCACTGCAAGCATGGCTGATTTTCTTCTCTACGCCCTGCTTGCCGGTGTATCGCTGGCGCTGGTCGCCGGCCCCCTGGGCTCGTTCGTGGTGTGGCGGCGCATGGCCTATTTCGGCGACACCCTTTCCCATGCCGCGCTGCTCGGCGTGGCCCTGGGCTTCGCCCTGGATGTCAGCCCGGCGCTGGCAGTGACCGTTGGCTGCCTGCTGCTGGCGATCCTGCTGGTGACCCTGCAGCAGCGCCAGCCCCTGGCCTCGGACACCCTGCTCGGCATCCTCGCCCCCAGCACGCTGTCGCTGGGGCTGGTGGTGCTGAGCTTCATGCACGATGTGCGCATCGACCTGATGGCCTACCTGTTCGGCGACCTGTTGGCGATCAGCCCAACCGACCTGGCCTGGATCCTCGGTGGCAGCGCCTTGGTGCTGATGCTGCTGGCGATGTTCTGGCGCCCCTTGTTGGCGGTGACCGTGCACGAGGAACTGGCGATGGTCGAAGGCTTGCCGGTGACCGGCCTGCGCCTGGCGCTGATGCTGCTGATCGCCGTGGTGATTGCGGTGGCTATGAAGATCGTCGGTGTGCTGCTGATCACCTCGCTGCTGATCATCCCGGCCGCCGCGGCACAGCGTCACGCCCGCTCACCGGAGCAAATGGCCCTGGGCGCCAGTCTGCTGGGGGTTGCCGCGGTCTGCGGGGGCCTGGCGCTGTCCTGGTTCAAGGACACCCCGGCCGGGCCTTCGATCGTGGTCTGTGCGGCAGTGCTATTCTTGCTGAGCCTGGCGTTGCCGAAACGCTGAATTTTCAGGGTGCGCGCAGGCGCATCCTGCAACCTTTTCGCAGCTTTCGAGTCTGAGAAGACCTGTTTTCGAGCGTACGCACCTGGGTGTAGACTTGCTCGCTTTTTGCGCAAATAGAGAGTCGCAGGAATGAAGCCGTTCGCCTCACGTTATCTGCTTGTTGCCGCGTTTTCCCTGTTCCTGGCTGCCTGCTCCAGCAAGCCGGCCGAACAGCCGGTGGCGCCTGCCCAGCCCGATGCCTGGCAGCAGCTCGAGCAAAGCATCGCCAGCAACGAGCTGGCCACCGCCGAGGATCAACTGGTCGCCTTGCAGGGCCAGGCGCCGGATGATGCCCGCCTCGAACCGCATCAGCGTCAGCTGGCCGAGGCCTACCTGCGCCGTAGCCAGATCGTCCTGCAGAAGGGCGATGTGAATGCCGCTGCCACGGCATTGGCCCGCGCCCGCGCGCTGATGCCGCAAGCCCCGGCCCTGACCGGCGGCGATGCCGTGGCCCAGGCCCGCAAGGCCGAACTGGAAAAGGCCGAAGCGGCGCTCAAGGCTGCCGAGTCCAAGCCCAAGGCCCGGGTGATCGACCCCACCGCGCCGACCACCGTCGTGGCACTTAAAACCACCGATAGCCGCGCCATGCGTCGCCAACTGGACGATATCGCGGCGGACGTGGTGAGTTATCAGTGCGATGTAGTGTTCCAGGTGCCGCGCACCGAGGATGCGCCTTGGCTCAAGACCCTTCTGCAGAAGCGGGTGCGCAAGCTCGACAGTGGATTCGAGCTGAAGCAGAAGCATGAGATCCAGCGTTCATTGCCGGCGCAGGTGGTGTTGATTCCCCATCAGCAATAAACCTGTCCGGGCCTCATCGCCGACAAGCCGGCTCCCACAGGGAACGCCTACAATCTGTGGGAGCCGGCTTGTCGTGGACGAACCGCGGCGATAGGCTGCAGAGCAGCCCCCGATTAAGCAGGAATAGCTTCGGCAGCCGCCTCCCGCGCCCACACCCGGTGCCCCTCGACTGCCTTGAAGAAGGCCTCGAACGCCTTCTGGTCATCGCCCAGTAGCAGCCCCGCATCCTCCTTGAGCCCCAGCTTGTTCAGCAGCAGCTTGCCTTCACTGGCTACGCCCATGGGCTTGAGATGCTTGTAAGCCTCGAGCAGGAAGTGCTTGGCCACGCCGCTGTTTTCCAGCGCCTCCAGCGAAGCCTTGCCCGCCGGCACCCACACGCCGTCGAACATCACCGACGGCATGCCCTCCATCGACGCATCCACCGGCAGCTGCTTGCCACCGGCAGTCTTGACCGGTGCCGAGGTCGGCCCCAGCAGCATCGGACGCGCACGCTGTGCTTCCAGCGCCTTGACCACCTTGTCGACGCTCGTATCGTCCACGCCGTCAGCCATCAGGATGGCAATCTTGCGTCCACTGATACCGATGTCACCGGGGTGATTCATCTGGCTCAGTGCCTCGGATTGCGCCGGCTTGCTGGCCTTGACCGTAACCGTCCCGGCCTTCGGCGCGGGCAAGCCGAGGTTGGCCGCCACGGCAGCTGCCAGCTTGAGGTCGATATTGGCCAGGATCTCGTTCACCTCCCGCGCCCGGATCGTCTCGCGCTCCACCTTGCCCAGCTCGAAGCTGTAGGCCTTGATGATGTGCTGCTGCTCGGTGGGGCTCATGCTCTGGAAGAAAAGCCGCGCCTGGGAGAAATGATCGCCGAACGACTCGCTGCGCTGGCGGATCTTATGAGCGTCGATGCGCTCTTGATAACTTTCGAAACCGCCATCCTGCGCGGCGGGGGGCGTTTCCTTCGGCCAGCCGCCATCGATCGAGTTGGGCTCGTAGGACGCCCGACCCTTGTCGATGGTCATTCGATGCATCGCATCGCGCTGGCCGCTGTGGTTGGGCGCAACAGGACGGTTGATCGGGATCTCATGGAAGTTCGGCCCACCCAGACGGCTGATCTGGGTATCGGTGTAAGAAAACAGCCGGCCCTGCAATAACGGATCGTTGCTGAAATCGATGCCCGGCACGATATGCCCGGGGCAGAAGGCGATCTGCTCCACCTCGGCAAAGAAGTTGTCTGGGTTGCGGTCGAGGACCATCTTGCCCAGCGGGGTTACCGGCACCAGCTCCTCTGGAATGATCTTGGTCGGGTCGAGCAAGTCGAAGTCGAACTTGTGCTCGTCGGCCTCCGGCACAATCTGCACGCCCAGCTCCCATTCCGGGTAATGACCGGTCTCGATCGCTTCCCACAGGTCGCGGCGGTGGTAGTCGGTGTCCTTGCCGGCAAGCTTCTGGGCTTCGTCCCACAGCACAGAGTGCACGCCCTGGCGCGGCTTCCAGTGGAACTTGACGAAGCTGGCCACGCCTTGGGCATTGATCAACCGGAAGGTATGCACGCCAAAGCCTTCCATCATGCGCAGGCTGCGCGGAATGGCCCGGTCGGACATCGCCCACATGACCATGTGCGCGGATTCCGGCACCAGCGAAACGAAGTCCCAGAAGGTGTCGTGGGCAGAGCCACCGGTGGGCATCTCGTTGTGCGGTTCGGGTTTGACCGCGTGGACGAAGTCGGGGAACTTGATCGCGTCCTGGATGAAGAACACCGGCATGTTGTTGCCGACCAGATCGAAGTTGCCTTCATCGGTGTAGAACTTCACCGCAAAGCCGCGCACGTCGCGCACCGTGTCGCCCGACCCGCGTGGACCCTGCACGGTGGAAAAGCGCACGAACACCGGGGTGATTTTCTCGGGATCTTGCAGGAAACCGGCCTTGGTCAGTTCGGCATGGCAGCCGTAGCTCTGGAAGTAGCCATGGGCGCCGGTCCCGCGGGCATGGACGATGCGCTCGGGTATGCGCTCATGGTCGAAGTGGGTGATCTTCTCGCGCATGATGAAGTCTTCGAGCAGCGAAGGCCCGCGAGCTCCAGCCTTAAGGCTGTTCTGGTTGTCGGCGATCTTCACCCCCTGGTTGGTACGCAACGCCTGGCCGCTGGCGTCACTGCGAAACGCTTCCAAGCTCTGCAGTTTGGCGTTGGTGTTGGCCTTGTCCGGGGTGTCGGTGCCGGCGACCGTGCTCGGCTGCGGCGCCAGGGGCTTCTTGCTGGGCATCTTCGGCTCTCCTCATCAGTCTTCAGGCTGCCCATTCGGGCTAGTTGAAGTAGTGACTGGGCCGCCCTTGAATGCGTTCAATCGGATTGCCGACCGTCGCGTTATGCCGATTGGATTGGAGCGTGACGAAATAAATGCTAAGAACACGCAGGGGAAAAGGCTAAAATGCGCGCCCCGGCTAACCGCTGACCCAAATTCCATGCGCCCCACAAGGTTCGCTCAGTGATCGAGTTTCAAAATGTCCACAAGACCTACCGCGTCGCCGGTAGGGATATCCCGGCCCTGAACCCGACCAGCCTGACCATCGAAGATGGCCAGGTGTTCGGCCTGATCGGCCACTCCGGTGCCGGCAAGAGCACCATGCTGCGCCTTATCAACCGCCTCGAGGAGCCGTCCGGCGGCAAGATCGTGGTCGACGGTGAAGACGTCACCGCCTTCGACTCGAACCAGCTGCGGCGCTTCCGCCAGCAGGTCGGCATGATCTTCCAGCACTTCAACCTGCTGGCCTCCAAGACCGTCGCCGACAATGTCGCCCTGCCGCTGGTGCTGGCGGGCGAGCTGTCGCGTGGCGAGATCGACAAGCGCGTCACCGAGCTGCTGGCCCGTGTCGGCCTTTCCGAGCATGCCCGCAAGTACCCGGCGCAACTGTCGGGTGGGCAGAAGCAGCGCGTCGGCATCGCCCGCGCCCTGTCCACCAACCCCAAGATCCTGCTGTGCGACGAGGCCACCAGCGCCCTGGACCCGCAGACCACGGCCTCGGTCCTGCAATTGCTGGCCGAGATCAACCGCGAGCTGAAGCTGACCATCGTGCTGATCACCCACGAGATGGACGTGATTCGCAGGGTCTGCGACCGCGTGGCGGTGATGGATGCCGGGCAGATCGTCGAGCTGGGCCCGGTGGCCGACGTGTTCCTGCACCCGCAGCACGCCACCACCAAGCGTTTCGTCCAGGAAGACGAGCAGGTCGACGAGAACGAACAACGCGACGATTTCGCCCATGTGCCGGGGCGCATCGTGCGCCTGACCTTCCAGGGCTGCGCCACCTACGCGCCGCTGCTGGGCACCGTGGCCCGCGAAACCGGCGTGGACTACAGCATCCTTGCCGGGCGCATCGACCGCATCAAGGACATTCCCTATGGCCAGCTGACCCTTGCCCTGATCGGTGGAGACATGGAGGCGGCATTCGCCCGCTTCACTGCAGCTGACGTACATATGGAGGTACTGCGTTGATGGACATCCTCAGCTATTTCGCCAACGTCGACTGGGTCGAGATCTGGCAGGCGACCAACGACACCATGGTCATGCTGTTCATCTCTCTGGCCTTCATCATCCTGCTGGGCCTGCCACTGGGTGTCGTGCTGTTCCTGTTCAGCCCACGGCAGATGTTCGAGCACAAGAAGGTCTACGCCGTGCTGGCGACCATCGTCAACATCGTGCGTTCGGTGCCGTTCATCATCCTGCTGATCGTGATGATCCCGATCACGGTGCTGATCACCGGCACCTCGCTGGGCGTTGCCGGTGCCATCCCGCCGCTGGTGGTGGGGACCACGCCGTTCTTCGCGCGGCTGGTGGAAACCGCCCTGCGTGAGGTGGACCGCGGCATCATCGAGGCGACCCAGTCGATGGGCGCCACCACCCGCCAGATCATCTTCAAGGCCGTGCTGCCTGAAGCGATGCCGGGCATCATCGCCGCCATCACCGTGACCGCCATCACCTTGGTGTCCTACACCGCCATGGCCGGCGTGGTCGGGGCCGGTGGCCTGGGTGACTTGTCGATCCGTTTCGGCTATCAACGCTTCCAGACCGACGTGATGATCGTCACCGTGGTGCTGCTGGTCATTCTGGTCCAGGTACTGCAAATGATCGGCGACAAGCTAGTCGTGCATTTTTCCCGTAAGTAACCCCAATGGGGTCGGCCCAGCCGACCCGTTCGGGGGCCATCGCGGCCCTCACAAGGAGTGATCAATGAAGAAGCTGCTTGCTGTTGTCGCCGCGGTAGCGGCCTTCTCGGCCCACGCCGAGACCCTGACGGTCGCCGCCACCCCGGTGCCGCACGCCGAAATCCTCAACTTCGTCAAGCCGCAGCTGGCGAAGGAAGGCGTGGAACTGAAGGTCAAGGAGTTCACCGACTACATCCAGCCGAACGTGCAGGTGTCGGAAAAGCGCCTGGACGCCAACTTCTTCCAGCACCAGCCGTACCTGGATGAGTTCAACAAGGCCAAGGGCACTCACTTGGTAAGCGTCGCCGGCGTGCACATCGAGCCGCTGGGTGTGTACTCGACCAAGGTCAAGGAGCTCGACAAACTGCCTTCCGGCGCCGCCGTGGTCATTCCCAACGACGCCACCAACGGCGGCCGCGCCCTGCTGCTGCTGGACAAGGCCGGAGTGATCAAGCTCAAGGACAACACGAACATCCTGTCGACCATCAAGGACATCGCCGAGAACCCGAAGAACCTGAAGTTCCGGGAGCTGGAAGCCGCGACCATCCCGCGTGTGCTGACCCAGGTCGATGCCGCCCTGATCAACACCAACTACGCGCTGGAAGCCAAGCTCAACCCGGAAAAAGACGCCCTGGCCATCGAAGGCAAGGACTCTCCGTACGTGAACATCCTGGTGACCCGCGAGGACAACAAGGACGCGGACGCGGTGAAGAAGCTGGTACAGGCCCTGCACTCGCCTGAGGTGAAGCAGTTCATTACCGAGAAGTACAAGGGCGCTGTGGTTCCTGCGTTCTAAGCTGAAATTCCCAGGGCCGCTTTGCGGCCCATCGCGATACAGGGCCGCTCCCACAGTTGCAGTGCCAGCTCAACCCTAGCACTGCAACTGTGGGAGTGGGCTTGCCCGCGATGCATCTACAAAGGCTGGACTGCGTTTTGTCACCTTATAACTCAGCCTAGTTGTCTGTTCCACCGCGCAACACCGCCAAAGCGTCCAGATAATTGTTGTACGTCAAACCCTGGGCCGGATCTGCGAAAGAACCAGTAACACCGCCCAAAGCCACTGAAGTTCTCCTGAGTTCAACCATAACTGCCTGCGCACGGGCTGGATTCACTTCAATGGGTATTGCCGTTGCCGTCGTGAGCCTCTGCTCCACTGCCGCCTTCATGGACGCTTTGATTGATTCCCTATTGGGACGTGGTGCCGAACTACTTGGTCCGGTTACTGTGTTTGGAGAGCTTGCTCCATGTACTGCGTGTTGTGGCTGTAGAGCGGTATTGGTGTCAGGGAGTGGTAGCTGATCAAAGTGGGCCATCATTCCCTCCAGCACCTGGGAAGGTGACATCCCGCTTTCAGAAATTCGTCTAGCAGTGTTACCCGCTCCTGAATGACGGCCGGGCGAAGAGGATCTGAGCATATGGCCAGTCGGGTCGCTGAAATTCACAGGATCGCCATTGCAGTAGACATAACAATTGATGCCGCCCTCCAAGAAAGGGCTCAGCGAATCTGGTGAATGGAAGCGCATGAATGTCGTGCTGTACAAGCGGTACCCATTTCCGAGCAAGTAGCTTTGTAGCTCGGTGGACCTCAACTGGCCCGTGAAGCCCAGGCGCGATTGCAATACAGTTTCCAGCCCGTAGGGCGTGTAGGCTCCAACACGTCTACCGTTCATATCAGTTTCGCAAAGCGGCGAAGCTTGCTGATTGGTACTAAGCAGCATTGTCAGCGCCTGGAGGCGACGTGTACTGCCCTGCGCCAAAGATCTGGTGTTGCAAACTCGGCTTTTGTCCGTAGATGGCATTTCGGGCACTCCGAACTAATGGTTCGGGCGCTAGCCTGTAAGGGATGAGACATTCGTTCAACTGGTAGAATTACCAGGTCTGATAGCCTGCGTGCTACTTCGGAACTGCTGCGGATGCTCTGCGGCTCTTTCGCAGCTGGCCCAAGGATTGAATGCCAATCGCGGGGCAAGCCCGCTCCCACGCAAGTTATGTCCGGCGTGGGAGCGGGCTTGCCCCGCGACTCATTTCAACGGTCAGTCGCGCTTCACAAGCCCCGGCAACTGCGCCACCAGCTTCTGGTTGTTGAACGGCGCACGGATGAACCCGCGCTGACGCCCGTCAGGCCCGACCACCGCCAGGTTGCCGCTGTGATCCACGGTATACCCCGGCTTGCTGGTATCGGCCGGGATGAACGGGATGCTCAAGGCGTTGGCCAGCTTCTGGGTGTCCTCGATCGACCCCGCCACCCCGACGAAATCCTTGTCGAAATAGCCCAGGTACTGCTTGAGCTGGTTCGGCGTGTCGCGGTTCGGGTCGACGCTCACCAGCACCACCTGCAGACGCTCCAGCGCCTCCTTGGGCAGCTCGCTCTTCACCTGGCGCAACTGGGCCAGGGTGGTCGGGCAGATGTCCGGGCAGTAGGTGTAGCCGAAGAACAGCAATGACCACTTGCCCTTGAGCTGGTCCAGCACCAGCGGCTGGCCGTCCTGGTCGGTCATGGTCACGTCCGGCACGGTACGGCTCTGCGGCAGCAGGATGATGCCGGCATCGATCAGTTCGGTGGGGTTCAACTGACCACGGTCGTTGAGCACCTTGTTGACGGTCAGGCCCATGATCAGCGCGACCAGGGCAACGAGGATGAAGACGGTTTTCTGGGTTCGGGTCATAGGTTCAGCAAAAGGTAGTGGTCTACGAGCAACGCGATGAACAGGGCGAACAGGTAGCCGATAGAGTACTTGAACGTCTTGATCGCCGCGTGCGGCCGGGTGCCACGGTACAACACCCAGGCCCAGTGCAGGAAGCGCAGGCCCAGCACCAGGGCACAGGCCAGGTACAGCGGGCCGCTCATGTGAATGGCGTAGGGCAACAGGCTCACGGCCAGCAATATCAAGGTGTAGAGCAGGATATGCAGGGCCGTGTAACGCTCGCCATGGGTAACGGGTAGCATGGGAATATCAGCTTTTGCGTACTCCTCCTTGCGATGAATCGCAAGGGCCCAGAAGTGCGGCGGTGTCCAGGCGAAGATGATCAGCACCAGCAGCAGGGGCTCGGCGCCCAGGTGCCCGCTGACCGCCACCCAGCCCAGCAATGGCGGTGCTGCCCCGGCCAGGCCGCCGATCACGATGTTCTGCGGCGTGGCTCGCTTGAGAAAGCCGGTGTAGAGCACCGCGTATCCCAGCAGCGAGGCCAGGGTCAGCCAGGCGGTGAGGGGGTTGGTGAACGTTAACAGCAAAACCATCCCTGCCACGGCCAGCAGCAGGGCGAACAGCAGTGCCGGCAAGGGCGCGACCCGGCCCTGGGCCAGCGGGCGCTTGTGGGTGCGGGCCATCAGCGCATCGACGCGGCGATCAACCACGTGGTTGACCGCCGCCGCGGCACCCGCGCACAAGCCAATTCCCAGGTTGCCGAACAGCAGGACGTTCCAGGCCACCCCCGCGCGGGTAGCGAGAAACATCCCCACCAGCGAGGTGATCAGCATCAGCACCACCACCTTCGGCTTGGTCAGTTCCAGATAGTCACGCCACCCGGCGCGCTGGCGTTCCGTGCTCAGAACCGTCGCCACGAATCGTTCCTCATGTGATGAGTGAGTTGCCCCCCGACCACCGGTGTCAGGCGCCAGCCATGGCCCACGCGAACCTTGTCGACCACGCGGATGCGGTAGTTCACCAGCACCATGGTCAGCAGCAGCAGCACACCGCCGGCGTTGTGGGCAACAGCCACGCCCAGCGGCAGGTGGAACAATACATTGCTGATGCCCAGGCTTAACTGCAGCGCCAGCGCCAGCAATACCAGGCGCGCCAGGCCGCTCAGGCCATGGCGGTGCAGCTTCCAGCCGAGCATCGATAGAACCGCCAGCACCAGCATTGCGCCGAGCCGGTGGCTGACATGGATCGCCGTGCGCGCATCGCTGTCCAGTTGCCCGCCCAGGTAATTGGGGCCGACATGCTGGGTCAGGTGGAAGCCGTTGCTGAAGTCCGCCGCCGGCCACCACTGGCCATGGCAGGTGGGCAGGTCGATGCAGGCCACCGCCGCGTAGTTGGCGCTGACCCAACCGCCCAGGGCGATCTGGCCGGTCACCACCAGCAGCGCCAACGCAGCGATCCGTCGCAGGCTCAGCGGCAGTTTCGGCAAGGGCGCAAAGGCCCGGGATAGACGCAGGGATAGCAGGAAAAGCAGGCTCACCGTGGTGAACCCGCCAAGCAGGTGGGCGGTCACCACCTGGGGCCACAGTTTCAGTGTCACGGTCCACATGCCGAACGCCGCCTGGGCCAGCACCACCCCCAGCAGCAACACCGGCAGGCGGTAGGGCTGGCCGTCATGGGCATGCCGGCGTACAGCCTGGAAGGCAAGCAGTGCGATCACCAGCGCCAGGGTGCCAGCGAAATAGCGATGGACCATCTCCGCCCAGCCCTTGGCTTCTTCCACCGGGTGCTCAGGGAAGTGCAGCTCGGCATGGGCCAGTTGGGCATCGGTCTTGGGCACGCTGATGAAGCCGTAGCACCCCGGCCAGTCGGGGCAGCCAAGACCAGCGTGAGTCAGGCGAGTGTAGGCGCCGAGCAGCACGACCAGCAGCGCCAGTAGCGTGGCGAACACAGCAAGGCGGAATCCGGGTCTGGCCATGGCAGCCTCCTAGCCGATGTTGGACAGCTTGAGCAGGTGGCGCAGGTCGTCCAGCACATGCTTGCCCTTGACCTTGGCGTCGTAGCGCAGCACCAGGTTGCCGTGAGGATCGACGATCCACAGTTGCGGGGCAGTGTCGCCGACCTTCTGGATATAGCGCTGGGCATCCAGCGGGTAGCGTTGCAACTGCGGGTACTCGCGGCCCAGCAGCGCCTGGTAGTCGGCGGCCAGCGGCTGGGCCGCCGCCAGGGCATGGCTGGCGCGGCTGGCATCGCGGCCCAGGCCGACCTGGATCTGCCGGGCCAGGTACACCAGTTGCTGGCACTCCTCGACACAGGCGCCCGGAGCGCTGACCAACAGCTGCCAACGCTCGTCCTGGGCATCGATGCCGATATCGGCCCGGCCCTCGCCATTGCCGATCATCACACCGTGATAGCTGCGACCTTCCGGTACCCAGAACTTGAGCTTGTACATGCTGGTGGCAAGTATCATCGGCCCGAGCACGACGAACAGGATCAACAGCAGTTGCAGGCGCCCGCGGGGCTTGCGGCGGTCAGGCACGTCCAGTGGACTCGTGGCGGCGGCCATGGCGGTTCTCCTTGTCGTTGTGATGCCAGCCGAAATACAGGTAGAGCAGGACCAGCGCGCTGGCCAGGGCGAACCACTGCACGGCGTAGCCCTGGTGCTTTTCCGGGCCCATGGCGACCACCGGCCAGTCCAGGCGGTAGGCGGCAGGGCCTGGCTGCAGGCGTAGCTCCTGGGCAAAGCCCTCCCGGCCCAGCTGCTGCCAGAGCCCGGCCGGATCGATCGCAGTCAGCAGTTGCGGCCACTGGCCGTCGGGGTTGTCCGGGTGCAGTTGGAAGGTCTTGCCCGGCGGCACGTAGACTGTGGCGTCCAGCGCCAGCGCCTGGCTCGGCGTGTCGAAGCGGACCGGCACGCGACGGTCGGGCCACGGCAGCCAGCCTCGATTGACCAGCAACCACAGGTCGCTGACCTGGTCGTGGAAGGGCTGCAACAGCTCTACGCCGACCTTGCCGTCGCGCATCTGGTTATCCAGCAGCAGGCTGTGATCGGCGTCGAACCGGCCATACAGGTGCACGGGGTAGAACGCCGGGTCTGGTAGCTGGCGCAACCGGACAGCAGTGACCGGCGCCTCGATCTGGCGCTCGGTGTAGGTGGCCAGCAGGTCACGCTTTTCGTCGGCGCGCCGCAGTTGCCAGCAGCCGAGCGCGATCAACCCCGGTAGCAGCGCAAGCACCACCAGGGTCGGTATCAGGCCTGGGCGAAACGGCTTCACCAGGGCCTCGTGAGGTCGAGCGCTATACTTGTATCCATCACCGCATCCCCCGGAGTTTCGCCATGCTCAAGGCCGCAATTGTCCTGATGCTGCTGGCCACCATCGCCAGCCTGTTCAGTGGCCTGGTGTTCTTGGTCAAGGACGACGACCAGTCGACCCGCCTGCTCAAGGCCCTTACCGTGCGCGTCGCCCTCGCCACCCTGACCATCGCCCTGGTGGCCTGGGGCCTGATCAGTGGGCAACTGGTGTCGCACGCACCTTTCTAAGTGTTCCCTCCGTGGTCAAAGCACATACACGAAGATGAACAGCCCCACCCACACCACATCGACGAAGTGCCAGTACCAGCTCGCCGCCTCGAAGCCGAAGTGCTTGTCCGGCTCGAAGTGCCCGCGCAACACCCGGCAGAACATCACGAACAGGATCAGCGTGCCCAAGGTCACGTGCGCGCCATGGAACCCGGTCAGCATGAAGAACGTCGCGCCGTAGATGCCCGAGCCCAGGGTCAGCCCGAGTTTGTTGTAGGCCTCGTGGTACTCGTAGGCCTGCAGGGCGAGGAACGCCAGCCCCAGCAGGATCGTCAGCCCCAGCCACAGCTTCAGCGTGCCGCGGTGCCCCTTGCGCAGGGCGTGGTGGGCGATGGTCACGGTCACACTGGAGCTCACCAGCAAGATGGTATTGATCAGCGGCAGGTGCCACGGATCTATAACCTCCTTGGGCGGTGGGAACAGTTTCGGGTCCGGTGTGTGCAGCAGCGGCCAGACGAACTCGAAGTTGGGCCAGAGCATGTGCGTCACACCCTTGGCCCCGTCGCCCCCCAGCCACGGCCCGGCCAGCACCCGCACGTAGAACAGCGCGCCGAAGAAGGCCAGGAAGAACATCACCTCGGAGAAGATGAACCAGCTCATGCCCCAGCGGAACGAGCGGTCCATCTGCGCGCTGTAGAGCCCGGCGTGGCTTTCCTTGACCACCGCGCCGAACCAGCCGAACAGCATGTAGGCCAGGAACAGCGCGCCGACGAAGAAGATCAGCGGCCCATGGGACTCCGGGTGGCCGGCCTTGAGGTCGTTGAACCAGGTGCCGAGCCCGAACACGGTGATGAACATGCCGATCGTGGCAATGATCGGCCACTTGCTCTGCGCCGGTACGTAGTAATGCTCGTGGCTTGCCATGATGTATCTCCTTCCCTCAACGGGCGCCCTCGGTCGCGGCGTGGGCGACCGGGGGGTGGCGAGCGGTGATGTCGAACAGGGTGTAGGCCAGGGTCAGGTGTTTCACCGACTCCGGCAGGTCGCGGTCGACGATGAAGCGCACCGGCATCTCGATGCGCTCGCCCGGCTGCAGGACCTGCTGGGTGAAACAGAAGCACTCGGTCTTGTGAAAGTACGCCGCGGCCTCGGCAGGGGTGATGCTGGGGATGGCCTGGGCGCTCATGGGCTGGTTGGTCGGGTTGCGGGCCACGAAGATCATCTGGTTCACCGCCCCCGGGTTGACCTCGATCTGGTCGGCGGTGGAGTGGAACTCCCAGCTCATGTCGCCGGCATTGGTCGACATGAACTGCACCCGCACCGAACGGGTCGGGTCGCTCACCTGGGTGCCCGCGTACTGCCCGCCGGTCTTGCCATTGATACCGAAGGCCTTGCACATCACGTCGTAGATCGGCACCAGGGCAAAGCCGAAGGCGAACATCACCACGGTCAGCATCAGCAGGCGGCTGACCAGGCGTTTGAGCGACAAGCCGTCCATGGGCGGGCTCCTACTTCACTTCCGGCGGCGTCTGGAAGGTGTGGTAAGGCGCAGGTGAAGGGATCGACCACTCCAGCCCCTCGGCGCCGTCCCAAGGTTTGGCCGGTGCCGGCGCGCCACCGCGGATGCACTTGATGACGATGAACAGGAAGAAGATCTGCGTGGCGCCGAACATGAAGGCGCCAATCGACGAGACCATGTTGAAGTCGGCGAACTGCAGGTTGTAGTCGGGGATGCGCCGGGGCATGCCGGCCAGACCGACGAAGTGCATGGGGAAGAAGGCCAGGTTCATGCCGACGAACGACAGCCAGAAGTGCAGCTTGCCCAAGGTCTCGTCGTACATGTGCCCGGTCCATTTCGGCAGCCAGTAGTAGGCCGAGGCAAAGATGCCGAAGATCGCCCCGGGCACCAGCACGTAGTGGAAGTGGGCGACCACGAAGTAGGTGTCGTGGTACTGGAAGTCCGCAGGCGCGATGGCCAGCATCAGCCCGGAGAAGCCGCCGATGGTGAACAGGATGACGAAGGCGATGGCGAACAGCATCGGCGTCTCGAAGGTCAGCGAGCCTTCCCACATGGTGCTGACCCAGTTGAACACCTTCACCCCGGTGGGCACGGCGATCAGCATGGTGGCGTACATGAAGAACAGCTCGCCCACCACCGGGATGCCGACCACGAACATGTGGTGCGCCCAGACGATGAACGACAGGAAGGCGATCGCCCCGGTGGCATAGACCATCGAGGTGTAGCCGAACAGCGGCTTGCGCGAGAACGCCGGGATGATCGAGCTGACCGCGCCGAAGGCTGGCAGGATCATGATGTACACCTCGGGGTGACCGAAGAACCAGAACACATGCTGGAACAACACCGGGTCACCGCCGCCGGCGGCGCTGAAGAAGCTGGTGCCGAAATGGATGTCCATCAGCATCATGGTCACCACACCGGCCAGCACCGGCATCACCGCGATCAGCAGGAACGCGGTGATCAGCCAGGTCCAGACGAACAGCGGCATTTTCATCAAGGTCATGCCGGGGGCGCGCAGGTTGAGGATGGTGGCGATCACGTTGATCGCGCCCATGATCGAGCTGATGCCCATCAGGTGGATGGCGAAAATGAAGAAGGTCACGCTGGCCGGGGCGTAAGTGGTCGACAGCGGGGCATAGAAGGTCCAACCGAAGTTCGGCCCGCCACCGGGGCTGAACAGGGTCGAGACCAGCAGCAGGAACGCCGCTGGCAGCAGCCAGAAGCTGAAGTTGTTCATCCGCGGCAGGGCCATGTCGGGCGCGCCGATCATCAGCGGGATCATCCAGTTGGCCAGGCCGACGAAAGCCGGCATCACCGCACCGAACACCATGATCAGCCCGTGCATGGTGGTCATCTGGTTGAAGAATGCCGGCTCGACGATCTGCAGGCCGGGCTGGAACAGCTCGGCGCGGATCACCATGGCGAACGAGCCGCCAAGCAGGAACATGGTGAAGGCGAACCACAGGTACATCGTGCCGATGTCCTTGTGGTTGGTGGTCAGCACCCAGCGCATCAGGCCCTTGGCCGGGCCGTGGGCATGTTCATGACCGTGGGCGTGGTCGTCGATCACTGCACTCATGTCCTGTCTCCTGCAATCCACTGACTGCCGCGGGTAGCCCGGCTCATTGCGCTTCGGCCTGCTTGAGCGCCAGCACGTCCTTCGGCGTGACCATGTCGCCCTTGTTGTTGCCCCAGGCGTTGCGCTCGTAGGTGACCACCGCGGCGATATCGACTTCCGAAAGCTGCTTGCCGAATGCCGCCATGGCGGTGCCCGGCTTGCCGTGGAAGACGATGCCCAGGTGCGCTTCCTTGGGCCCGGTGGCGATCTTCGAGCCCTTGAGGGCAGGGAACATCGGCGGCAACCCCTGGCCTTCGGCCTGGTGACAGGCCACGCAGGTGGTGTGGTAGACCTTGTCGCCACGCGCCACCAGCTCTTCGAGGGTCCATTCCTTGCTGGTCAGCTCCTTGAGCTTGGCCGCCTCGGCCTTGCGCTCGCCGAGCCAGGTGTCGTAGTCGGCCTTGGATTTCACTTCGACCACCACCGGCATGAAGCCATGGTCCTTGCCGCACAGTTCGGTGCACTGGCCACGGTAGATCCCGGGCTTCTCGACCCGGGTCCAGGCTTCGTTGACGAAGCCGGGGATGGCATCACGCTTGACCGCGAAGGCCGGCACCCACCAGGAATGGATGACGTCGGCAGCGGTCACCAGGAAGCGCACCTTGGCGCCCACCGGCAGCACCAGCGGCTGGTCGACTTCGAGCAGGTAGTGCTCGTCCTTCGGTGAATTGTTGTGGATCTGCTCGGCGGGGGTGGCCAGGTTGCTGAAGAACTCGACGTCCTGGCCCAGGTACTTGTAGTGCCACTTCCACTGGTAGCCGGTGACCTGGATATCGATGTCCGAGTCGCTGGCGTCGTAGATGTCGATCAGGGTCTTGGTGGCCGGGATGGCCATGGCCACGAGGATCAGGAAGGGCACGACGGTCCAGAGGATCTCGACCCAGGTATGCTCGTGGAAGTGCGCGGCCTGCTGCCCGGTGGAACGGCGGTGGACGACCATCGACCAGAACATCGCGCCGAACACCACGATGCCGATGATCACGCAGATCCAGAAGATGGTCATGTGCAGGTCGAACACCGCGTGGGAGACTTCCGTCGCCCCGGGCGCCATGTTCACCGTCCATGCGGCCTGTGCCTGACCAAACAATGACCACAGCAACAGGCCCATCCAGACATGTGGATGTCGCATCATTGCGGGTTCCCCTTATCGTTCTTGTAGTCCCGGAGGCGTGGACGACCTGCTACGACAAAGGGGGGAACGGTGGCCAAGACTGCCTGGCTTCGACGACCGAGCCCCCTGCTTAAGGCAGTCGGGCCTCATCAACGAATCACGTTTCAAGCGGAGTATAGACACCGACGAATGGGGCGCAACGCAGGGACTGAAATGATCTTCACGCAACCAAACGTTTGCGCTGAAAGGCCCATGGATACTGGGCCGGGACACAATAATGGCACATTGATATAGCCAATTTCCTACACGTGCCTCAGAGATATAACAAATGCGTCTTAGCGATTCTCGTAAGCAAGCTAACTTAGTGTCTTCCGTTTGTAACGCCTTGTCCCTGGAGTTGTCATGAACATCGCTGCTGTACGCGAGCAGATCGAAAACGCCCATCAACATGAGAGCCGCACAGGCCAACTGAAAAACCGTCTCGAGAAGCAACTGCCACACCTGCACCCTTCGATTCACCTACCCCAGCAGGACGCCCAGGGTACTTTGGCCCGCTTCGTCGGCGCCTATATCAACGAGGTTCCAGAACTGCTCGAAGCCGCGCACACCGTGGCCCTCGAGGCCGGCATCGAATCGCAGATCAAGCCAGTGCTGAAGATTGCCGAGGCCTATTTCCTGCAGCCACCGAGCGTGATGGCGGGGCAGGTCGGGCTGGACTGCCTGTTGGACGAGGCCTACCTGGCGCATCGCTTGGTCGAGGAAGTCAACGACCTGTATATCCGCCATTTCCAGCAGCCGCTGATTCCGGTGGATACCACGGTCGCCAACCTGATCGCCCACCAGCTGATCGGCGAGACCTTCGCCAACCAGCTGGATGAGGTGGTGCATCACTCGGTGGACGAGATGCTCGATGACGAGAGCTTTGCCGTGGAGTCAGTCGAGCACTATCGCGACAAGCTGTCGAACCCGGAAACCGGAGAGGCCTGGAAACGCTGGCCATGCCTGTCGCGCCAGCTGGGCGTGGAGTTGAGCCAGTCGGCCTGAGTTGACCTGATCCGACCCTATCACGGGGCAAGCCCGCTCTCACGAACTCGATCATGGGAGTGGGCTTGCCCCACGATAGGCCGCTACAGACTTACCCTAAGCGCCAACCCCCGCCGTAGTCCGCAACCTTCCCTCGACCCGCCGCTTCAGACGCCGCTGCTCCAGCACCAGCCGCGAGCCCTTGGCCGCGCCGCTGCGGCCCCAGTCCTCCAGCAGTTCCAGGCAGGAATGGTCGATATAGCTCAGGTTGCCGAGCGGCACGTGCAGCGTGGTTCCCTCCGGCACGGAATCCAGCACCTGGGTCAGCGCCGGCACCTTGAGGAAGGTGGCCGCGCCGCCAAGGCGAAGCTCCATGTGCCCCGGCTCGTCCAGCGCCACCAGGTTGATCTTCAACCGCGCCGCCTTCAGCGCCAGTTTCAGCAGGGTCAGGGCAAAGCCCAGCAGCACGCCGGTCAGCAAGTCGGTAAAGATGATTGCCAGGGCCGTCGCCGCATAGGTGAACATCGGCATCCGCCCGTAGCGGCCCAGGCCGCGGAACGCCTTGAAGTCCACCAGTTTCACGCCGGTGTAGACCAACACCCCGGCCAGGCTGGCCACCGGGATCTGTTGCAGCACACTGCTCAGCGCCACGACGAACGCCAACAACCACAGGCCATGCAGGATCGCCGAGGCGCGAGTCTGCGCACCGGCCTGGACATTGGCCGAACTGCGTACGATCACACCGGTCATCGGCAATGCGCCGAGCACGCCGCAGAGCATGTTGCCGATACCCTGCGCCGACAGCTCTCGGTCGAAATCCGAGCGCTGGCCACTGTGCATGCGATCGACTGCCGCCGCGGACAACAAGGTCTCGGCGCTGGCGATGAAGGCCAGGGCGAAGGCCGCCACCAATAGGGTCGGGTCGGCCAGCTTGAGCAGGTCGTCGGGGCGCAGCCAGTCAATGGCCTCGGACAGGTCCGCAGGTACCTGCACGCGGTTGACCGGCAGAGCCAGCCACAAGCTGACAGCGGTCATTGCCGCCACACCGAGCAAGGCACCGGGAATGAAGCGCAGGCGTTGCGGGCGCCAGCGCTCCCAGCCCCACATGATGGCGATGGTGCCCAGGCCCAACGCGCCGGCCTGCCAACCGGCGCCTGCGCTTTCCAGCGGCAGGGCCGAGGCCAGCGTCGCCGGGAAGCCCAGCAGGTTGTCCACGCCCGATGGCTGGGGCGCCGTGTCGAACATCACGTGCACTTGGGACAGCACGATCAGCACGCCGATCCCGGCAAGCATGCCGTATACCACCGCTGGTGCGGTGACCCGGAACCAGCAGCCCAGGCGCAAGCGCCCGGCCAGCAGTTGCAGCAGGCCGGCCAACAGCAGGATCGGCCCGAGCATGGCCACGCCATGCTGGCGCACCAGCTCGAACACCAGCACCGCCAGGCCCGCCGCCGGGCCGCTCACCTGCAACGGAGAACCGGCGAGGAAGCCCACGACGATGCCACCGATGATCCCGGTGATCAGCCCTTTTGCGGGCGGCATGCCCGAGGCGATGGCGATACCCATGCACAAGGGCAGGGCTACCAGGAAGACCACCACCGAAGCCAGCAACTCACGCGGCATGGCCGCCTTTATCTGTGTCATGTTCACCATGTAGCTCCTTTCTAGATTCACGGCCATTCCGCTGACCGCTAGCACGGGGAAGCCTGAACGACGCGCAGGCGTGGGCCGCCAGCGGGACTGCCGGCACGGCATTCAGGAAGATTCAAGGCAGGCGAAGGCCGCGCCGCACCCATCGGGTGCAGCCGGCAATCAAGGCTTGTTCAGCGTGTTGGGGTCGCTTAGTAGCGGCCTCTCGGTGTGGCAGAAGGGATCGACTCGCCTGCGGTCAGCGGCAGGAAGCGGTCGCTGGCGGCATCGTAGGCTTCGATCTGGCTGGTTTCGATGTCGTAGATCCAGCCATGGATGTGCAACTGGCCGGCCGCCAGGCGCGAGGCGACCGAAGGATGGGTACGCAGGTGGTGCAGCTGGGCGATGACGTTTTCCTTGGTCAGCAGCTGCATGCTTTCGTGCTCGCTGCCGCAGGAGCAGTTGTCTTCGATCACGGTCCGAGCCACTTCGGCATGGCGCAGCCAGGCGGAAACGGTCGGCATCTTGGCCAGCGATTGCGGGTTGAGCACCGCGCGCATGGCACCGCAGTCGGAGTGACCGCAGACGATGATGTGGTGCACGCCCAAGGCCAGCACCGCGTACTCGATGGCGCTCGACACACCGCCGTTCATCTGCCCGTACGGCGGTACGACGTTGCCGACGTTACGGGTGACGAACAGGTCGCCCGGCGAACTTTGGGTGATCAGCTCAGGAACGATACGCGAATCGGCGCAGGTGATGAACATCGCCCGCGGCTTCTGCGCGGTGGCCAGTTTCTTGAACAGCTCTTGCTGCTCGGGGAAGACTTCGGTGTGGAACCGCAGGAAGCCGTCGACGATATGCTTGAGGGCGGCATCGGCGCTTTCGGCGGGTGCGGCCGGGACAACCTTGGATGGGTCCTTGACGGGCATGATTCATCCTCTGGACGGTTTGAAAGTGAATTCCATGTTACCGGGGAAAGATCAGGGTGACGCGGGGATTTAGATGACGCGCACGGGTAAATAATCACAGTCACCGCTGACTCATGACTCACGCTAGCGTAGGAAACTTAACTGAAACTTAATTGCGCAGGCTCTAGAACGGGCGTTCTGGATAGGAGAGGGGAGAACTGGATAATAGCAAAAAAGCATCAGATGCCAAGCTGCATGAGTGAAATTGTTGGGTTGCTTTAGTTGTACTTATAGAGCTCGACTTCCCGATTGAACGAGCCGCTGGCTAGAACAGCGCCATCTGAGCACCGGGAGGACAGAATGCGCTGCAGTCCAGCGCCAACTCCTCACGCCCTTCGAACCCCAGCCGCCTGGCCGCCTTGCGAAAGCGCTGCGCCAGCAAGTCAGCGAACACCCCTTCACCGCGCATCCGCGCACCGAAGCGGCTGTCGTACAGTTCACCGCCCCGGCTCTGACGAATCAGGCTCAGCACATGCGCGGCCCGCTGCGGGTAGTGATCGTGCAGCCACTGCTCGAACAACGGCGCCACCTCCAGCGGCAAGCGCAGCATCATGTACGCCGCGCTCTGCGCGCCGGCCTCCTTCGCCGCCTGCAGCAGGTGCTCCAGTTCGCTGTCATTGATCATCGGGATCATCGGCGAGCACAGCACGCCCACCGGCACACCGGCCTCACGCAGCACGCGAATAGCGCGCAGGCGCGCCTTTGGAGCGGCCGCACGTGGTTCGAGGGTGCGCTTGAGCTCATCGTCCAGGGTGGTGAGGCTGATCATCACCCGCGCCAGGCGCTGGCTGGCCAGCTCGCTCAACAGGTCCAGGTCGCGCAGCACCAGCGAGCCCTTGGTGACAATGGTCACTGGGTGGCGGTAGCGCAGCAGAACTTCGAGCAGGCGCCGGGTCAGCTGTTGTTCGCGCTCGATGGGCTGATAAGGGTCAGTGTTGGACCCCAGGTTGATCGGCGCACAGACGTAGCCAGGCTTGCTCAACTGCTGCTCGAGCACCTCGGCGGCGTTGGTCTTGGCGATCAGCTTGGTTTCGAAGTCCAGGCCGGGGGAGAGGTCCCAGTAGGCGTGGCTGGGACGGGCGTAACAGTAGATGCAGCCATGCTCGCAACCGCGATACGGATTTATGGAGCGGTCGAAGGGCAGGTCAGGGGAGGTATTGCGGGCGATGATGGTCTTCGCCACCTCGATCCGTACCTCGGTGCCCTGGGTTATCGGCACCTCCTGGTACCACCCGTCATCCTCGGCCACCGCACGACTCGGGGCGAAACGGTTGTGCGGGTTGCTGGCGGTGCCGCGGCCGCGGATGGGAGAAGTAGACATGACGACAATCCATTTACTGTATTTTTGTACAGTATAATGAGTCGTCATCGATAGCCAGTACCGTCAGGCAGGCTGATGCCAGTCACGGTAGGCCGCCAGGGAAAGCCCCCGGCCGACGAACGCGTTGAATGAAGCGGAAAGCCCGCGCAAAGCAATCTTGGTCATGAGTTCCCGCCGCATTATCCGCGCGACCTCCCGCTGATCGACACCTTGTTCCTCGAAGCGGGTGAACGCATCGATGGCATGCGCCTGGGCCCATTTGTAGCTGTAGTACCCGGCCTCATAACCTGTCACCAGATAATCGAAAGACTCGACGAAACGCTCCTGCGCGAACGCCGCAGGGAGCCCGACCAGATGGCTGGCCTGGCGCGCCAGGTCTTGCAGGTCGAGACGTGCATCCCTATCGCGATGCGCGATGAAATCGAACCAGGCACGACGCAGCTTCTCGGCCTCGGCCACGCCTCGCAGCCGCCGTCGGCTCGCCAGCCAGCGCCGCAAGGCTTCCAGGGGAACCGGGGCAGTATCCGCCATGAGGGCAGTGACGCCTTGCAGAGCCGGTGCGGACCAGCACCATTGCTCGAACAGGATGCCAACGAACTCACAGCTGTCCGGGCCGAGCATCGCCGGCAAGGTGCGATTGAGGCGACGGTGACGATGGGTCACGAGAATCTGGTGCAGCGCATGGCCGAACTCATGGTGGAGCTTGCACAAATCGCTGTGGCCAAGGTGCGACGTAAACCCATCGGGCCCGTGTGCGAAGGAGCACGACAGCAGTGTGGTTGGCAATGTCATCGCACCGTCGGCATCGACATGGCGCTGACGCATGGGGTAGCAGTACGGCCAGGACACTTTGCCAGGACGCGCGTGAAGGTCGAGGTAGATGTACCCCAGGACGCTACCCTGTTCGCGTACCTCCAGCACTTGCACATCTGCGTGCCAGACCGCGACGGCACGCGGCACCATGCGGATATCGAACAATCGTTCGTGCAGCTCGCGCAAAGCGGTCAGGGCTGTATCGAGTGGGAAGCGATCACGCAGTTGCAGCCCGGCGACAGCATCGTCCCTGAGTTGCCTGGTCAGATAAGCGATATCCGAAGGCTCAAGCGCCCCCATACCCAATTGGTCAGCCCGCTCCTGCAGTTCCTCGAGGTCGGCCTGCAGCCTGGGACGGTTCTCTTCGATCAGACCCTTGATGAATGCTTCGACCTCGCTTGTGGTACGAGCAGCTTTCAGCTCGAGCCCGAACTCGGCAGCGTTGGACAAGCCCAGCAGCTGGGCCCGCTCGTGTCGCAAACGCAACAGCGCTTGCATTACCTGGGCATTGTCGTGGTCAGGGTCCGTCTCCAGTGACCGGGAAGCACGGTAGACCCAGGCACGCAGCGAGCGATCATCAGCCGATTCGAGAATCGCCTCGACGGTCGTTTCCCCCAGGTCGATCAGCCAGCCATCCAGCTCCTCTTCCTGGGCTTTGTCACGCAGGCGCTGCCGTTGGGGTCCGTCAAGGCCACTCAATTGCGATTCATCGGACAACAAACGTGCACCGGCACTTCGGGCGCCGCTGAGATTGTCCATGAACTGCCGTTCGAGCCCGCTTATGGCGGCTTCGGTCGCGCGCAATTGGGCTCGTTCAGCGCCACCCAGTTGAAAGCCACCCAGGCGAAAGTCCCTGAGAATCCTCGACAGCACCACACGTTGCTCAGTGTCGAGTGTCGCCTCGTCGATGCGTTGATAGGCCTGCAACAGCCCCGGATATTCATGCTTAGACCGCTTCCAGCCGCCGAGCAAACCATGGCAGGCACCCACGGCATCGGCCCAATCCTCGCCCTCGTAAGCGAGGGGGACCAGTGAGTGAAAAGTGTCCTCCAGCCGCTGGTCGAGCCGCTCGATTGCCAGGACCAGGTCATTCCATCCAGGAAAATGCGCCTGATCGGCAACGATCCGCTCAAGCGCTACCAGGTTGGCATCATGAATCTGACGAACAGCCGGTTCGAGCTGCTCGGGCCGCAACGACGCGTAATCAAGCAGCCCGCCAGGAAGAAAAACAAATGGATGGGTCATCGTGCATCTCGGTGCGGGTCAAAGGACCTACACCTTAGTGACCCACCCAAGCGGGACAGGCAGCAATATCTACCCTGCCCCCAAAGAGCGTCCCGAGGGCGCCCGAAAGGTCGTTATTCCGAAGGCTTCTTCAGCTTCGGATTGGGGAAGAACTGCACGGTCTGCACCTTGGCCGGCGGCGCTTTCGGCGCCAGGTGATTGACCCGGGTGCCGAGCTCGCTGGGTACCGACAGGCCTTGTTCGTTCAGGGTGTCAGTGAACCCGCAGGCCACGCACTCACGGTGCGGCACGCCGTCCTCGTTCCACATCATCAGCTTGTCCATCTCGCTGCATGCCGGGCATACCGCCCCGGCGATGAAGCGTCGCTTGCTCTTGCTCAAGGCTACCTCACTCATGCCACAGCGTCCTCGGTGAGGCCGCTGTGGCGCAACAATGCATCGATGGAAGGCTCGCGGCCACGGAAGTCGACGAACAGCACCATCGGCTCTCGGGAACCGCCACGGGCCAGGATGGCTTCGCGGAAGGCGCGACCGGTCTCGGCGTTGAGCACACCTTCTTCCTCAAAGCGCGAGAAGGCGTCGGCCGACAGCACTTCGGCCCACTTGTAGCTGTAGTAACCCGCCGCATAACCGCCGGCGAAGATGTGCGCGAAGCTGTTGGGGAAGCGGTTGTAGGCCGGCGGACGCATCACCGAGACCTCGTCACGCACGCCCTCGAGCACCTGCAGCACGCTGCGGCCGTCGCCATGGGTGGCGTGCAGCTCGAAGTCGAACAGCGAGAACTCCAGCTGGCGCACCATCATCATGCCGGACTGGAAGTTCTTCGCCGCGAGCATCTTGTCCAGCAGGTCCTGGGGCAATGCCTCACCGGTCTCGTAGTGGCCGGAGATCAGCGCCAGGCCCTCGGGCTCCCAGCACCAGTTCTCCATGAACTGGCTCGGCAGCTCCACCGCATCCCAGGCCACGCCGTTGATGCCGGACACGCCGGCATGCTCGATACGGGTCAGCAGGTGGTGCAGGCCGTGACCGAACTCGTGGAACAGGGTGGTGACTTCGTCGTGGGTGAGCAGCGCGGGCTTGCCGGGCGTGGCCGGGGTGAAGTTGCACACCAGGTTGGCCACCGGGCTCTGCAGGCTGCCATTGGCGGTGCGGCGATGGTCGCGGGCGCCATCCATCCAGGCACCGCCACGCTTGTTGGCGCGGGCATAGAGGTCGAAGAAGAAACGGCCGACGTGCTGGCCGTTTTCCTTGATCTCGAACAGGCGCACGTCCGGGTGCCAGCTGTCGAAGCCCTTGAGCTCGTTGATCTCGATGCCGTACAGGCGTTGCACGATGACGAACAGGCCGGACAGCACCTTGTCGATCGGGAAGTAGGCGCGCAACGCTTCCTGGGACACGCTGTAGCGCTGCTCGCGCAGCTTCTCGCCGAAGTACCCGGCGTCCCAGCTGGCCAGCTCGGCGGTGCCCTGCTCGGCGGCATAGGCCTTGAGCTGCTCCAGGTCCTGGGCGGCGAATGGCTTGGAACGCTTGGCCAGGTCGCGCAGGAAACTCAGCACCTGGTCGCTGGACTCGGCCATCTTGGTGGCAAGGCTCAGCTCGGCGAAGTTCTTGTAACCCAGCAGCCCGGCCAGCTCCTGGCGCAGGTCGAGGATCTCTTCCATCACCGGGCCGTTGTCGAACTGGCCGGCGTTCGGGCCCTGGTCGGAGGCACGGGTGCAGTAGGCGGCATACACCTCTTCGCGCAGTGCGCGGTCGCTGGCGTAGGTCATCACTGCGTAGTAGCTGGGGAACTCCAGGGTGATCAGCCAGCCGTCCAGGCCCTTGGCCTGCGCTGCGGCGGCCATCTGCGCCTTGGCCGAGTCGGTCAGGCCGGCCAGCGCGGCTTCGTCGGTGACGTGCTTGGTCCAGGCCTGGGTGGCGTCGAGCAGTTGGTTGGAGAAGCGGCTGCCCAGTTCGCTGAGCTTGCTCTGCACCTCGGCGTAGCGCTGCTGCTTGTCGGCCGGCAAGTCGATGCCCGACAGGCGGAAATCGCGCAGGGCGTGGTCGATGATGGTTTTCTGCGCCACGTCGAAGCTGGCGGCTTCAGGGCTGGCGGCCAGGGCTTCATAAGCTTCGAACAGGGCACGGTTCTGGCCCAGTTCGGTGGAATAGGCGCTCAGGGCCGGCAGGCACGACTCGTAGGCCTCGCGCAGTTCCTGGCTGTTGCACACCGCGTTGAGGTGGCTGACCGGGCTCCAGGCGGCGCCCAGGCGGTCGTTGAGTTCGTCCATTGCCAGCACCAGGCCGGCCCAGGTCGGGTTCTTGCCCTGCTTCTCAAGGATCTCGGCGATGGCCTTGCGGTTGTCGGCGAGGATCTGCTCGATCGCCGGCAGCACATGCTCGGCGCGGATCGCCGAGAAGGGCGGCAGATCATGGGACTGCAGCAGCGGGTTGTTCGCACTCACGGTTCGGGTACCTTGGCAGGAGAAACACGGGACCATCTTAATTACAATCGACGCCGACCGCAGCAGGCAGCCTGCCTATCGGCATTGCAGAGGAACACTATCATGGCCATCCGCACGTTTCGGGAACACACGCCGAAAGTGGGACCACGGGCCTTCGTCGACCGTTCGGCGGTGGTCATCGGCGACGTCGAGATCGGCGAGGACAGCTCGATCTGGCCGTTGACCGTAGTACGCGGCGACATGCACCGGATCCGTATTGGCGCGCGTACCAGCGTGCAGGACGGCAGCGTGCTGCACATCACACACGCCGGGCCGTTCAACCCCGATGGCTACCCACTGATCATAGGCGACGAGGTGACCATCGGTCACAAAGTCATGCTGCATGGCTGTACCCTGGGCAATCGCATCCTGGTCGGCATGGGCAGCACCATCATGGACGGCGCCATCGTCGAGGACGAAGTGATCATCGGCGCCGGCAGCCTGGTGCCACCCGGCAAACGCCTGGTCAGCGGCTACCTGTACATGGGCAGCCCGGTGAAACAGGTGCGCCTGCTGAGCGAGCAGGAACACGCGTTCTTCCCCTACAGCGCCGGCAACTACGTCAAGCTCAAGGACCAGCACCTGGCCGAAGGCTACGACCTCCCGGAATGAATCCGACTGCAGAGAACACCATGCACCAGCAGAACATCCTCTTCGACCTCGACGGCACCCTGACCGACCCGCGCCTGGGCATCACCCGCTCGATCCAGTACGCCCTGGCCAAGCTGGGCATCGACGAGCCAGACCTTACCCGCCTTGAGCACTTCATCGGCCCGCCCTTGCTGCAGGCGTTCATGCAGTTCTATGCCTTCGACGAGGCCAAGGCCTGGGACGCGGTGAACTTCTACCGCGAGCGCTTCAAGGTAACCGGGCTGTACGAAAACCTGGTGTTCGACGGCGTGCCCGAGTTGCTGCAAGCGCTCAATGGCCAGGGCCGCACCCTGTACATCGCCACCTCCAAACCTTGGGAGTTCGCCCGTGAAATCGCCCGGCATTTCGCCTTCGACCATCACTTCAAGGTGATCTACGGCAGTGAGCTCGATGGCACGCGGACCAACAAGGTGGAACTGATTCGCCACCTGCTGGACGAGGAGGGGCTGGATCCGACGCAGACCTTGATGATCGGGGATCGCAAGCATGACCTGATCGGTGCGCGCAGCAACGGTTTGCAGGCCGTCGCGGTGGGCTATGGGTTCGGCAGCCGGGAAGAACTCGAGGCCGAGGCGCCGGCGTTCCACTTCGAGACGCTGGCCGAGTTGCACCAGGCATTCGTGCGCTGATCCCGCTTTATCGCGGATCAGGCCCGCACCCACGCGCTGTCGTGGCAGCGGGCTTGCCCCGTGATGATGCCAGCGCTGCCAACGCCAATTTGCGCTGCTCGATCGGCAATTTTCCAAGCGCTTCCACCCGCTCATAAAACCGCAGCCAATCCCCACCAACCTCTTTGAACAACTGCGAAAAAGCCGGCACCCACTGATCATACAGGCCAAATGGCAACAACTTCGCATTGGTCATCGGCCCGTACATCCAGGCATCGAAACGCCGATCCCCAGCCCAATCCCGATCCCGCACCTCTCGGTATTCGCGCCGCAACCGTTCGAACTCCGCCTGCTTGGCCGCCCGCTTGCCCGCTGCATCCAGCGGCCCGGCATAGATCGCCTGCAGACGCTTGCGGCTGGCGAGCACCAGGCGTATGAAGGCGTCGCGTTGCCCGGCGCCATGCTCCTCGACCGCCGCCAACCCGCGCGCCGCGCGCCATTGCCGGGTGCCTTCCTGCTCGACAAACGACGCGAACGATTCGTTGAACTCGGTATCGTCCTGTACGTAGAAGCGTTGATGCGCCAACTCGTGGAAAATCACCGTGGCCAGGCGCTCCTCGCCCCAGCCGGTCATGGTCGAAAGAATCGGGTCGTCGAACCAGCCCAGGGTGGAGTAGGCCTCCACGCCCCCGACATAGACATCCAGCCCGTCCTGGCGCATCAGCGCCGCCGCTCCGCGGGCGGCACCCTGGCGGTAGTAACCGCGATAGGCCACGCAACCGGCGATGGGGAAACAATGGGTCACCGGCTGCAATGACAGCTCCGGGGTGGCGAACACGTTCCACACCACGTATGGCCGGCCGAGATCGGCATACACCCGATAACTGCCGTTGTCCGGCAACTTCAGTTGCGCGCTGGCGAAGGCCCGGGCTTTTTCGGCGAACAGCAGGCGCTGCCGCAAGGCCGGGTTGGTGGCAGGGTCTGCAATCACCCGATCCAGCGGCTGGCGTGCCCGCAACAGCTGCCATTGCCCCTCGGCCAGCTGACCGTAATAGCCCACGCTGGAGCAACCGCTCAGCAGGACAGCCAGCGTCACGGGAACAAACCGGGTGAAAACGCGGTCGAGAGCCCGACGGCTGCAGCGCATGAAAAGAAAAAGTCCAAACATCGAGGCTGTCTATCTCGCTCGTCGGCCGAATGCGACCAAGACTATCTCGCCAAGGGGAAGCTTTGCCATGCGTACACTGTTTGCGGTCGGCACGCTCGTGCTGTTGTCCGGGTGTTCCACCTTGCCCGACCCGGACCCGAATCAAGCCTGGGTAGACCTGGCACCGGGTGACAACGATTCGCTGCACGCCCTGCAAGTGGATGAACGCGACTGGGCTGACAGCCGCTATTTCGAGGTACAGCCCGGCAACCATGAACTGACCGTGCGCTACCAGTTCGCCGTGACGCCCAGCAACATCGGCCCGGTGGAGCAGCCGCTGTGGCGCGACTGCCAGCTCAACCTCACCTTCAAGGACTTCACCGCCGGCCAGCGCTACCAGATGCAAGCCGGCAGCATCGGCTTCCGGCCGTGGATCAAACTCTACGACCAGCGCCAGAAGCTGATCGGCCAGGGCGAACCGGCAGGCTGCCAGCGCACCTGAACACCGCGAACGGCGCTATGCTTGTAGCCTGTGAACCGCGAGCGGGAGTTTCACCATGCGCCAGCCCATGATGCTGATGGCCCTCAGTGCTTTGGGGGCTTGCGCCAGCCCCTTGCCCCCCGCCGACCCCGGCAAGGCCTGGATCGACATGTACACCATCACCCCCGGTCGCACCCTCATGGCCGACCGCCTGGACGGCAAGCGCCTCGACGACGGCCGCTATTTCCAGGTGACGCCGGGCCGGCATGAACTGGTGGTGCGCTTCGACTACGAGATCTACGCCGGTGGCTTCAGTACCGACCCGACCGAGCGGACCTGCTACCTGACCGTGCGCTACAACGATTTCAAGGCGGGCGAGCGTTACCGCCTGGAGGCCCGGGCTCCGGCGATGCAGCCGCAGGTGTTGCTGTACGACGCCAGCCGCAAGGTGGTGGTGAACGAACCGAGCAACGTCACCTGCATTCCTTGATCGATGGTGGGGCTGCTGTGCAGCCCCGACTGTCGAGCCTTACCGATCATTCTTCTGGTAGATGATCTTCTTCGTGCCGCCATCGCAGCTGCCAACGATCATGTTGGGGTCACTGACCTCGCCATTGGGCACGACCTCCAGCGTGTAGGAGGAAACCTTGTTCGCCTGGATCTTCGCTTCGATCTCGGCCTTCAGTTCCTCGCACGGCTTGGGCGCGGCCAGGGCGGCGGTGGCCAGCAGGGAAGCCAGCACACCAAATGCTACGCGGATCATGGAACGGCTCCTGAGGCAGGGCAGACGAGCTGCCAACGCTGGTTAGACTACAGGAAACCGCCGCCGTTGCGCCGCCTAGGAAAGCAGCGTGGCATCCAGGCTGATAGTTGCGTTCAGCACCTTGGATACCGGGCAGCCGGCCTTGGCCTTGTTGGCGATTTCCTGGAACTGCGCCTCGCTGGCCCCAGGCACGGTGGCCTTGAGGGTCAGGTGAACGGCGGTGATGGCAAAGCCATCAGCCTGCTTGTCCAGGCTCACCTCGGCGTGAGTGTCGATCCGTTCAGGCGTGAATCCCGCCTCGCCCAACATCATCGACAACGCCATGGAGAAGCAGCCGGCATGGGCAGCGCCGATCAGCTCTTCCGGGTTGGTCCCAGGCGTGCCTTCGAAACGGGTGTTGAAGCCGTAGGGCGCTTGCTTGAGCGCGCCGCTTTCAGTGGAGATCTGGCCCTTGCCATCCTTCAGGCCACCTTGCCAGACCGCCGATGCTGTCTTCTTCATGCTGCCTCCTGTCACAGGGTTGGGGTGTCTAAGGTTCTGAGGACCAGGCCCACGCCAAGTTCAGATCAATCTGCAAGAAGGCATTGAATCCAGCGAATATGCCCATACAGAGTCCAGAAGGCCCATGGCCAACCACCTGTAGCGGAGGCTCCAATGACGCACCTGCGAGACCTGAAGATTTCCACCCTCGACCTGGTGCCCGTACGCGCCGACGGCAGCCCGGCGCAATCGCTGCGCAATTCGCTGGACCTGGCGCAACACGTCGAGGGTTTCGGCTACAACCGCTTCTGGGTCGCCGAGCATCACAACATGGACGGTATCGCCAGCTCGGCCACCGCCGTGCTGATCGGTTACCTCGCCGGGGGTACCTCGACCATCCGCATCGGTTCTGGCGGGGTGATGCTGCCCAACCACGCACCGCTGGTAATCGCCGAACAATTCGGCACCCTCGCCAGCCTGTACCCAGGCCGCATCGACCTGGGCCTGGGCCGCGCCCCGGGCTCCGACCAGATGACCGCCCGCGCCTTGCGCCGCGAGCGCTCCGGCAGCGCCGACGACTTTCCGGACGATGTCGAGGAACTGTCACGCTACCTGGGCCCGCGCACCGACGACCAGAAGGTCATCGCCGTACCCGGCCACGACACCGAGGTACCCATGTGGCTGCTCGGCTCCAGCCTGTTCAGCGCCCAGCTCGCCGGCATGCGCGGCATGCCCTACGCCTTCGCTTCGCATTTCGCGCCGCGCTACATGCACGAGGCGATCCGCATCTATCGCGACCATTTCAAACCGTCGACGACGCTGGACAAGCCTTACGTGATGCTGGGCATTCCGATGGTGGTGGCTGAAACCGACGAAAAGGCCGAATACCTGGCCACCTCGGTGTACCAGCGCATCCTCGCGCTGATCCGTGGCCAGAGCCTGATGCAGCGTCCGCCCGTCGAGAGCATGAATGGCCTTTGGCTGCCCCATGAACGTGATGCGGTGAGCAGCTTCCTGGGCCTGGCGATGATCGGCAGCCCGCAGAAGGTGCGGGCGAAGGTCGAGGTGTTGCTGGAGCAGACGGGGGCGGACGAGCTGATCTTTACCAGTGACCTGTATGAGCACGCGGACCGGATCAAGTCCTATGAGCTGATGGCGCAGGCACTCAAGGCCGAGTGAACTCAATCGCGGGGCAAGCCGCTGCGACTTGCCGCGCGATAAGGATTCGATCAGCCGCGGCGGTAGACGATTTCCTTGGTCCCGCCCTCGCAGCTGCCGATTACCTTGCCGGCCGGCTCGCCCTTGTTGACGATCTCCAGCGAGTACCCCTTCACCCCTTTGGCATCGAGCTTCGCCGCAATCTCAGCCTTGAGTTCCTCGCACGGCTTGCCCGCCGCCATCGCACCGCCAGCCAACACCATCAGCCCCACGGCCAGAATCAATTTCTTCATCGATCGCTTTCCTTGTACAGATCAAAGACAAAAAGGGCGCGAAGCACGCGCCCTGCAACCTTGATACCCCAACACGCCGGGCGAGCCTAGCCCAGCTTGGTTTCAGCTGTTGGCGATGCGGAACCCAACCTTCAGCGTCACCTGGAAATGCGCGGCTTTGTTGTCACGGATATGCCCGCGGGTATCGATCACTTCGAACCATTCCAGGTGCTTGATGCTCTTGCCGGCCTCGGCCAGGGCATTGTTGATCGCTTCTTCGATGCTGGTGGGCGAAGACCCGACCAGCTCGATCTTCTTGTAGGTGTGATGATCCGACATGAGCGCTCTCCTTGAGTGGTAGTGGCTTGAGCCTAGCAGCACAGGCCCGGTTTACCTGCGAGCGATCGCCGCAGGGGAAAGTTCGATCGCACTTTCACCCAGCTGCGCAGTCGCAACCTGTACATCCCCCCTCAGCAAGGAGAGTCGACATGGCACGCAATGCGTTGCGCAAAACCTCACTGGAAAGCATGGAAGCCGAGATCGAAAGCCTCCTCAAGACTCTGGAAGGCCTCAAGCACGATGCGTCGGAAGAAACGCAGAAGACCATGAAGACGCTGCGCGGCAACGCCGAAAGCGCCCTCAAGCACTCACGCAGCCTGCTCAGCGATGCCTACGAGGAAGTGAAGACCCGCACCCGCGAAACCGGCGTAGCCACCCGCGACTATGCCCAGGAACACCCTTGGACCACCGCAGGTGTCGCGGTGGGCGCCCTGGGTCTGCTGGCCGCCTACCTGATGTGCCGCCGTAACTAACCCGTCTGTCGCTGCAGCTCCTGGCGCAGCCATTGCGCCAGTTGCTCGGCGCGCCCGTCCGCGCCGCGCCGGGGTACCCACAAGGCCAGTGCCGCATTGGTGGGGGAAAAGCCCCATGGCGCGGCCAACCGCCCGGCCTTCAGGTCGTCCGCCACCAGCGGTTGCGGGGCGATGGCCACACCCAGCCCGGCCACCGCTGCTTCCAACAAGTAGTAGAGATGCTCGAAGGCTTGCCCGTAACTCAGCGCCTCGGGCGCCAACCCATGCTGTCGCGCCCAGGTAGGCCAAGCCTGCGGCCGCGAGGTCGTATGGAGCACGGCAACATGCTGCAAAGCCACGGCTGGCGAGGCTTTCAAACGATCAAAGGCGTCAAAGCGCGGGCTCATCACCGGGCCGATGCGCTCCTCGGCGAGCACGTGTACCTGCATGTCCGCCGGCCACGGTGGCTCTGCGTAGACCAGCAGTGCGTCCAGCCCCGGGCGTCGCGGATCAAGGTCACCTTCGCCCGCTGACAGGTGCAGGCGCAGCTCCGGCAGGTCGGCTTTCAGGCGTCCAAGGCGGGGGATGAACCAACGCGCCAACAAGCTGCCGGAGCAACCGAGCACGAACGGCGCTTCGTCGGCATCGCGGGAAAGCTCGGCGCAGACCCCGCGCAGCCGGTCGAAGGCCTCGAAGCTGGCATCGCGCAGACGCACACCGGCATCTGTGAGTTTGACGCCACGCCCATCCTTGACGAACAAGGCTACCCCCAGATGCTCCTCAAGCACCTTGATCTGCCGGCTGACCGCGCCATGGGTGACATGAAGCGCTTCTGCTGCCTGGCTGACGCTGTTCAGCCGGGCTGTCGCCTCGAACGCCCGCAACGCATTGAGGGGAGGAAGGTCCTGAGCCATCTTACTTGTGAGTTTTCCTGACAGGTTTGCGCAATCTTATCGGTTTTCAGCCGGCCACGTCGTGGTTAGAGTAAAGCCCATCGAATCTCTACTTCGCCTACGGAGCGCCCCATGACCCAGACCCAATACCGCCCCGGCCCCGACGCCAACGGCCTGTTCGGCTCGTTCGGCGGCCGCTACGTGGCCGAAACCCTGATGCCGCTGGTACTTGACCTTGCCCGCGAATACGAAGCTGCCAAGGCCGACCCCAAGTTCCTCGAAGAGCTGGCCTACTTCCAGCGCGACTACATTGGCCGGCCCAACCCGCTGTACTTCGCCGAGCGCCTGACCGAGCACTGCGGCGGCGCCAAGATCTTCTTCAAGCGTGAAGAACTCAACCACACCGGCGCGCACAAGGTGAACAACTGCATCGGCCAGGTGCTGCTGGCCAAGCGCATGGGCAAGAAACGCCTGATCGCCGAGACCGGCGCCGGCATGCACGGCGTGGCCACCGCCACCGTCGCCGCGCGCTTCGGCCTGCCCTGCGTGATCTACATGGGCGCCACCGACATCGAGCGCCAGCAGGCCAACGTGTTCCGCATGAAGTTGCTGGGCGCCGAGATCGTCCCCGTCACCGCTGGCACCGGCACGCTCAAGGACGCCATGAACGAAGCCCTGCGCGACTGGGTGACCAACGTCGATGACACCTTCTACCTGATCGGCACCGTGGCAGGTCCCCACCCGTACCCGGCGATGGTCCGCGACTTCCAGTCGATCATCGGCAAAGAGACCCGCGCCCAGTTGCACGAGAAGGAAGGGCGACTGCCCGACAGCCTGATCGCCTGCGTCGGCGGCGGCTCCAACGCCATGGGCCTGTTCCACGAGTTCCTCGAAGAGCCTAGCGTCAAGATCATCGGCGTCGAGGCCGGCGGCCACGGCGTGCACACCGACAAGCACGCGGCCAGCCTGAACGGCGGCGTACCAGGCGTGCTGCACGGCAACCGCACCTACCTGCTGCAGGACGACGACGGCCAGATCACCGACGCCCACTCGATTTCCGCAGGCCTGGACTACCCCGGCATCGGCCCGGAGCACGCTTACCTGCACGAAGTGAAGCGCGTGGAATACGTCAGCATCACCGACGACGAAGCCCTCGACGCCTTCCACACCAGCTGCCGCCTGGAAGGCATCATCCCGGCGCTGGAAAGCTCCCACGCCCTGGCCGAGGCGATCAAGCGCGCCCCGACCCTGCCCAAGGACCACTTGATGGTGATCTGCCTGTCCGGTCGCGGCGACAAGGACATGCAAACCGTGATGAACCACATGGCCGCCCAGGAGAAACAGGCATGAGCCGTCTCGAACAACGCTTCGCCGATCTCAAGGCCGAAGGCCGCTCGGCACTGGTCACCTTCGTTACCGCTGGCGACCCCGGCTACGATGCCTCGCTAAAAATCCTCAAGGGCCTGCCGGCCGCTGGTGCCGACGTGATCGAGCTGGGCATGCCGTTCACCGACCCGATGGCCGATGGCGTGGCGATCCAGCTCGCCACCCTGCGCGCCCTGGAAGCCGGCCAGACCCTGGCCAAGACCTTGCAGATGGTGCGTGAATTCCGTGTGGATAACCAAAACACCCCGATCGTGCTGATGGGTTACTACAACCCGATCCATCGCTTCGGCGTGGAGCAGTTCGTCGCCGAAGCCAGGGAAGCTGGTGTCGATGGCCTGATCATCGTCGACCTGCCGCCCGAGCATGACGCCGAGCTGGCCACGCCGGCCCAGGCCGCGGGCATCGACTTCATCCGCCTGACCACCCCGACCACCGACGACGCGCGCCTGCCACGCGTGCTGGAGCGCAGTTCCGGATTCGTCTACTACGTCTCGGTGGCCGGTGTGACCGGTGCGGGCTCGGCGACCACCGAGCATGTGACCGAGGCCATTGCGCGCCTGCGTCGGCATACCGACCTGCCGATCAGCGTTGGTTTCGGTATTCGCACGCCGGAGCAGGCTGCGGCTATCGCCCGCCTGGCCGATGGCGTGGTGGTGGGCTCGGCGCTGGTCGACAAGATCGCCCAGGCCAAGGGTGCCGAGCAGGCCGTGACTGATGTGCTGAGCCTGTGCTCGGCGCTGGCCGAAGGTGTGCGCGCGGCACGCAACTAAGCGCGAGGGCTTCGCCCTCGATCGCCGGCAAGCCGGCTCCCACACGACTTGTGGGAGCTTGCCGGCCCAAGCAACTAGCCTTCGAAAATCGACAGGTCCAACGGCCTGATTGCCCCCATCCAGATCGCATGATCGCGGTGATCCGCCAGTTCATCCCCGGTTTCCGGGTGCAGGAACACCACCAGCCCCTTGCGATACAGCGCCAGCCACGGCAGTACCACCCCCACCACCTCCGGCCCGAACGCCAGCTGGCAGCTCCAGTCCGGGTGCGGCCCGACCGGCTTCTGGTGCATGCGACCCATGGTCACGGGAAACAGCCGCGTCGCCTCCTCGCAGAGTTCACGGGCCTGTTGCATGGTCGATGCGTCGTAGTACACGTGGGCGTGATAGCCCTTGATCCTTTGCACGGTGGCTCCTGATTGCAGTAATGCGAACATCTTGAAGTCTACGCCATCTCATTACAGGCGCTCCTGCTCCAGCCAATCCACAAACCGCTCGATCAACGCCCCACGCCGCTTGCGTGGCGGCAGCACCACGTAATACCCCCGCTTCGAGCGCAAACTGCCTTCCAGCGGCCGGCACAGCAGCCCCTGCTCGACCAGCCCATCCACCAGGTGCGCCCAGCCGATCGCCACGCCCTGGCCGGCAATCGCGGCCTGAATCAGCAGGGTGTAGTTGTCGAACCGCAGTTGACCGGACGGAGGAGGGCTGTCCACACCAAGACCACGGAAAACTCCGGCCCAATCGAACCAGCGACTGGCCTGCTCGCCCTTCAGATGCAGCAATGGCAATCTCTGCAAAGCCACGGCTGACAAGGGTTTGCCATGAATCAGCCGAGGGCTGCACACCGGAAAAACTTCCTCATCGAACAGCCAGCGGCTCTCGCCCTGATGGAATCGCCCATCACCGAACAGCACCGCCACATCGATGTCCGGACGCAGCATCGCCTGGCTGCGCTCGCCGGTCACCAGGCTCACGTCCACCTGTGGATAAGCCTCGTGGAAACGCTGCAGGCGTGGCATCAGCCAGAACGCCGCAAAGGCGAAGTCGGTAGCTACCTGCAGCACCTCGCGCTGGCCGCGCCCACTGGCTTGGGCAACGCCATCGTCCATCGCCTGCAAGCCCTGGTGCACCTGCTCGAACAACAGCAACCCCGCCTCGGTCAGCTCGATACCGCGGTAGATCCGGTCGAACAACCGCGTGCCCAGCTGCGCCTCCAGGCGCTTCATCTGCTGGCTGACCGCCGGCTGGGTCGTGCCCAGCTCCACGGCGGCAGCGGTGAAACTGCGCAGGCGGGCGGCGGCCTCGAACACGCGCAAGGTGTCGAGGGGCAGGTCGGCAAGGTGCTCAAACATAAGCTTGGCTAATCCCAGTCATTGCCCGGCATGGGCTTTACCACTGTTATCCGCAGCCGCATGCTGGATTGCAAGCGGTACCCATAACTCTCGACGATGGAAGGCTCCCATGAAGCGACCCAACATCCTGTTCATCATGGCCGATCAGATGGCCGCGCCCTTGCTGCCCATCTACAATCCATCGCCGATCAAGATGCCCCACCTGGCTCGCCTCGCCGAAAAGGCCGTGGTGTTCGACAGTGCCTACTGCAACAGCCCCCTGTGTGCGCCGTCGCGCTTCACCCTGGTCAGCGGTCAGTTACCCAGCCGTATCGGCGCCTACGACAACGCTGCCGATTTCCCCGCCGACGCGCCCACCTACGCCCACTACCTGCGCCGCCTCGGCTACCGCACAGCGCTATCGGGCAAGATGCACTTCTGCGGCCCGGACCAACTGCACGGCTACGAAGAACGCCTGACCAGCGATATCTACCCGGCAGACTACGGCTGGGCGGTGAACTGGGATGAACCGGAGGTGCGCCCGAGCTGGTACCACAACATGTCCTCGGTGTTGCAGGCCGGGCCCTGCGTGCGCACCAACCAGCTGGATTTCGATGAAGAGGTGGTGTTCAAGGCGCGCCAGTACCTCTATGACCATGTGCGCGAGGACGACGGCCGGCCGTTCTGCCTGACCGTCTCCATGACCCACCCCCACGACCCCTACACCATTCCCAAGCACTACTGGGACATGTACGAGGATGTGGATATCCCCCTGCCGCAGGACGAGATCGCTCAGGGCGAGCAGGACCCGCACTCGCAACGGCTGCTCAAGGTCTACGACCTGTGGAACAAGCCACTACCTGTGGACAAGATCCGCGACGCCCGCCGCGCCTATTTCGGTGCCTGCAGCTACATCGACGACAACATCGGCAAGCTCCTGCAGACCCTTGAGGAGTGCGGCCTGGCCGACGACACCCTGATCGTGTTCTCGGGCGATCACGGCGACATGCTTGGCGAGCGCGGACTCTGGTACAAGATGCACTGGTTCGAGATGTCGGCGCGGGTACCGTTGCTGATCCACGCGCCCAAGCGCTTCGGGCCAGCTCGCGTCAGCGCCAGCGTTTCCACCTGCGACCTGTTGCCGACCCTGGTCGAACTGGCCGGCGGCGCTGTGGATAACCACCTGCACCTGGACGGCCGCTCGCTGCTCGGCCACCTGCAAGGGCAGGGCGGGCATGACGAGGTAATAGGCGAGTACATGGCCGAAGGCACGGTCGGCCCGCTGATGATGATCCGCCGTGGCCCCTACAAGTTCGTGTACAGCGAAGACGACCCATGGCTACTCTACGACCTGAGCCGCGACCCGCACGAGCGGGAGAACCTCACCGGCAGCCCGGACCACCAGGCGCTGCTGCAGGCATTTGCCGATGAAGCCAGGCAGCGCTGGGATATCCCGGCCCTGCGCCAGCAGGTGCTGGCCAGCCAACGGCGCCGCCGCCTGGTGGCCGAGGCACTGGCCATCGGCAAGCTGAAAAGCTGGGACCACCAACCGTTGGTGGACGCCAGCCAACAGTACATGCGCAACCATATCGATCTCGACGACCTCGAGCGCAAGGCACGTTATCCACAGCCCGCACCCCTGGATTGAGAAGAGAGGCCGCCATGCAGAAGTTCTCCACCGCCGTGCTCACCCTGGCCCTGAGCCTGGGCGCGGCCCACGCCGCCGACAACGACGCGCAATGCAGCACCGTGAAGATGGCCGACCCCGGCTGGAGCGATATCGCCAGCACCAACGCCGTGGCCCGGCTGCTTCTGGAAAGCCTGGGGTACCAGGTGAAGATCGACAGCCTGGCCGTGCCGATTATCTATGGCGGCCTGAAAGATGGCCGGGTGGATGCTTTCCTCGGCAATTGGATGCCGGCGCAGCAGGGCTTCCATGACAAGTTCATCGCCAATGGCGATGTGCAGCAACTGGCGAAAAACCTGGAAGGCACCGAGTTCACCCTGGCGGTGCCCGATTACGTATGGAACGCGGGCGTGAAAGACTTCGCCGACCTGCACAAGCACGCTGCGCAGTTCGACAAGAAGCTCTACGGCATTGGTTCAGGCGCACCGGCCAACTTGTCGCTGAAAGAGATCATCGACAAGAATGAGTTCGACCTGGGCCAGTGGAAACTGGTCGAGTCCAGCGAGCAGGCGATGCTCGCTCAAGTGGACCGGGCAGTGAAGAAGCAGCAGTTCATCACCTTCCTGGGCTGGACTCCGCATCCGATGAACGTGAAGCTGAAGATGCATTACCTTACGGGCGGGGAGAAATGGTTCGGCAGCAAGGGCGATGTCTACACCCTGACCCGCAAAGGTTATCCACAAGCCTGCCCGAATGCGGCGAAGCTGCTGGGGAACTTGAAGTTCTCGCTGGAGATGGAGAACAGCATCATGGCCGAGGTTGTGGATAAGAAGGTGAGCTTCGATGAGGCGGCCAAGGCTTGGGTGAAAGCGCATCCGCAGTTGTTGGAAGGGTGGTTGGCTGGAGTGACCACCAAAGCCGGTGGTGACGCGCTAGAGGCTATAAAGGCCAAACTATGACTTAACAAGCGACACAACACCTGTAGGAGCGGCTTTAGCCGCGATTACCCGCGCAGTGGGTACCAGACACCGCGTTGCCTGCATCGCGGCTGAAGCCGCTCCTACAGCGATCATGCACCTCAAGGACACCCCATGCCCCGCCTGACCCACCTGCTGCCCTTCCTCACCTGGCTGCCCCGCCAATCGGGCCGCAGCCTGCGCCAGGACCTGCTGGTGGGCCTGAGCGGCGCCATCCTCGCCCTGCCGCAGTCAATTGCCTACGCCCTGATCGCCGGGCTGCCCGCCGAGTACGGCCTGTACGCCGCCATCGTCCCCGTGCTGATCGCCTGTCTGTGGGGCTCGTCCTGGCACCTGATCTGCGGGCCCACGGCCGCCATCTCCATCGTCCTCTACGCCAGCATCAGCCCCCTGGCCGTGGCCGGCAGCGCCGACTATGTAACTCTGGTACTGCTGCTGACCTTCCTTGGCGGCATCTTCCAGCTGCTGCTGGGGCTGTTGCGCTTCGGTGCGCTGGTCAATTTCGTTTCCCACTCGGTGGTGCTGGGCTTCACCCTCGGCGCCGCCATCGTCATCGCCCTTGGGCAGTTACCGAACCTCCTGGGGATGGACCTGCCGAGCCAGGCCACGGCGTTGAAGACTGTGCAGGACCTGGCTGGGCACATGGGCGAAGTTGATCTGTCATCGCTGGCCCTGGGCCTGGCCACGCTGGTGATCGGTATCGCCCTGAAACTGTGGCGCCCGCGCTGGCCAAGCCTGTTGATAAGCCTGCTGCTGGTCAGCCTGATGGCCTGGCTAATGCCCGGCGTGTTCGGCCATGTGCCCAGAGTGGCTGCGTTCACCGGACAGCTCCCGCCCTTCAGCCCGCTGCCTCTGCTGGATGTGGAACTGATGCTGCGCCTGCTGCCCAGCGCTGTAGCGGTGGGCATGCTGGGGCTGGTCACTAGCCTGTCGATTGCCCGCTCGTTGTCGGCACGTTCGGAGCAATTGATCGACCCTGACCAGGAAATCCGCGCACAGGGCCTGTCGAACATCGGCGGCGCGTTTTTCTCCGGCTACCTGTCCGCAGGTTCCTTCACTCGCTCGGGCCTGAGCTACGACGCCGGCGCCCGCTCGCCACTGGCTGGGGTGTTCTCGGCCTTGTGGGTGGCGCTGTTCGCGGTGACCGGCGCCGGGCTGATCGCCCACCTGCCGATCCCGGCGATGGCGGGGAGTATCCTGCTGATCTGCTGGGGGCTGGTGGACCATCGCGGCATTCGCGCGCTGTTCCGGGTCAGCCGCTCGGAGTTCCTGGTGATGGCACTGACGGCGGCGGCGACGTTGCTGCTGGAGTTGCAGACGGCGATTTATGCCGGGGTGCTGGCGTCGCTGTTCTTCTACCTCAAGCGCACCTCGAGGCCACGGGTGCAGCAAAGCCGGGAAGGGGAGGCGGACGTATTGCGGGTGGGTGGGTCGATCTTCTTCGGCGCGGCGCACTACCTGCAGGTGCGTCTTCAGCGCTGCCAGGGGCCACACGTGGTGATCGATGCGCGGCAGGTGAACTTCATCGATTACTCGGGTGTGGATATGTTGCACCGCGAGGCGCGGCGGTTGATGCGCAGTGGCGGGAGCCTGACGTTGCAGCGGGCAAGGCCGCAGGTGGTGGAGGAGTTGCAGAAGCTGGAGGGGGTTGAACTGTGCCCCATTCGCTTTGAGGAATGACTGGGGCTGCTTCGCAGCCCCAAAAATGCAGCCTCAGCCGCGGGCCAACTGCCGGCGCAGCTCATCCAGCACCGGCCCGGTCTCAGGCCGAACCCCGCGCCAGATAAAGAACGCCTCGGCCGCCTGCTCCGCCAGCATCCCCAACCCATCCAGCACCTTGGCCGCGCCCAGCTTGCTTGCCCACTGGCAGAACGGTGTCGGCTCCTTGCCATACATCATGTCGTAGCAAACGGTACGCCCCGCCTCGACCAGGCTGTCGGCAATCGGCGGCAGCTCGCCAGCCAGGCTCGCCGAGGTGGCATTGATGATCACGTCCACCGGCTCCTGCAACCAGGCAAAACCGCTGGCCACCACCGGCCCCAGCTCATCGAACTCACGGGCCAACTGCTCGGCCTTCTCCACCGTGCGGTTGGCGATCACCAGCGACTGCGGCTTGTGCGCCAGGATCGGCTCCAGCACGCCACGCACCGCACCGCCGGCACCAAGGATGAGGATGCGCTTGCCGGCCAGCTCGACCCCGGCGTTGATGGTGAGGTCGCGTACCAGTCCGGCGCCATCGGTGTTGTCGCCTTGCAACGTGCCGTCGGCCAGCTTGCTCAAAGTGTTTACCGCGCCGGCACGCTTGGCACGCGGGGTGAGGCTGTCGCACAGGCGGTAGGCCTCTTCCTTGAACGGCACGGTGACGTTGGCGCCGCAGCCTTGCTTGAAGAAGCCACGGGCGCAGTCGCTGAACTCGTCCAGCGGCGCCAGCAGGGTGGCGTACTCCAGGTCCTCGCCGGTCTGGTCGGCGAACAGACGGTGGATCAGCGGCGATTTGCTGTGGCCGATGGGGTTACCGAAAACGACGTACTGGTCCATGGGTGATCCTCAGGTTTCCACAGGCTTACTGGGCGAGCCAGTCGCGGTCTTGCAGGAAGTATTCGGTCAGGCGCGCTTCTTCGCTGCCTGGTTCGGCTTTCCAATCGTAGCCCCAGCGCACTTGCGGTGGCAGCGACATCAGGATCGATTCGGTGCGGCCACCGGACTGCAGGCCGAACAGGGTGCCACGGTCGTAGACCAGGTTGAACTCCACGTAACGGCCACGGCGGTATTCCTGGAATTCGCGCTGGGCGGGGGTATACGGAGTGTCCTTGCGGCGCTGGACGATCGGCAAGTAGGCCTCGACGTAGGCGTCACCGATGGCGCGGATGAAGGCGAAGCAGGTATCGAAGTCCCACTCGTTCAGGTCGTCGAAGAACAGGCCGCCGATGCCGCGTGGCTCGCCACGGTGCTTGAGGTGGAAGTAGCGGTCGCACCAGGCCTTGTAGCGCGGGTACACGTCGGCGCCGAACGGCGCGCAGGCCTGTTCGGCCACGCGGTGCCAGTGCACGCAGTCTTCTTCATTGCCGTAGTAGGGGGTCAGGTCGAAGCCACCGCCGAACCACCATACTGCTTCTTCACCCTCTTTTTCGGCGATGAAGAACCGCACGTTGGCGTGGGAAGTCGGCACATGCGGGTTGTGCGGATGTATCACCAGCGACACGCCCAGCGCCTCGAACCCACGGCCCGCCAGCTCCGGGCGGTGGGCACTGGCCGACGGCGGCAGGCCGCTGCCGAACACGTGGGAGAAGTTCACGCCGCCTTTCTCGATCACCTTGCCGTCGCCGATCACCCGCGTGCGACCGCCGCCGCCGGCATCGCGCACCCAGGCATCCTCGACGAAGCGGGCGCCGCCGTCTTCGTTCTCGAGGGCAGTGCAGATGCGGTCTTGCAGGTCGAGCAGGTAGGCTTTCACGGCCTCGGTGCGGCTGGTCATCGGGTCACCTGGAAGGAGCGGGGAAAATTCGCCGCGTAGCATACCACCGGCAAACCCCGCGCCGCAGTTGACGGCGATCAAGCAAAGGCGTCCGATAGAAGGCCTTTAAGGTTTGTACGAAAAGTCGCCGAGCGGCGATCAGGCAAGGCGAAAACAGGCGAGGAACGGTCGGAGTCGCGTTCGACTTTGCTGGTTGCAAATGAGCATTCCGAGCCTGTTTTCAACGCAGCATGATCGTCGCGCAGGCACTTTTCGTGCAAACCGAGCGACCCAAAGACAGGAGTGTGTGATGGCCAAGCATATTCAGTTCAGCCAGCATGGCGGCCCGGAAGTGTTGCAGTTGGTAGAGTTCGACCCGGCCCCGCCCGGCCCGCAGCAAGTGCGCGTGCGCAACCATGCGATCGGCCTGAACTTCATCGACACCTATTTCCGTGGCGGGCTGTATGCGCCGCCGTCGCTGCCTTCCGGGCTGGGTACCGAAGCGGCAGGGGTGGTCGAGGCGGTGGGCGAGGGCGTCAGCCGGATCAAGGTCGGCGACCGCGTGGCCTATGCCGGCGGGCCGCTGGGGGCCTACAGCGAGGTGCATACACTGCCGGAGGCTAACCTGGTCAAGCTGCCGGATGCGATCAGCTTCGAGCAGGCGGCGGCGGTGATGCTCAAGGGGCTGACCACGCAGTACCTGCTCAAGCAGACCTATGCCGTGCAGCCGAGGGATTTCGTGCTGTTTCATGCCGCTGCCGGTGGCGTGGGATCGCTGGCTTGCCAGTGGGCCAAGGCGCTGGGGGCGAAGCTGATTGGTACCGTCAGCTCTCCCGAGAAAGCCGAGCGGGCCAAGGCACTCGGGGCCTGGGCGACCATCGACTACAGCCATGAAGATGTGGCCAAGCGTGTGCTGGAGCTGACAGACGGTCAGAAGTGCGCGGTGGTGTATGACGGCGTGGGGGCCGATACCTGGCTGACTTCGCTGGATTGCCTGAGGCCGCGAGGGTTGATGGTGAGTTTCGGCAATGCCTCCGGCGCGGTAAGCGGGGTCAACTTGGGGATCCTGTCGCAGAAGGGGTCGTTGTATGTCACCCGGCCGACGCTGGGGAGCTACGCCAACAATGCCGAGAACACCCAGGCCATGGCCGATGACCTGTTCGCGATGATCGCCAGTGGCAAGCTGGTTGTGGATATCCAACAGCGGTATCCATTGAGTGAGGCGGCCAAGGCGCAGGCGGAGTTGTCGGCGCGGCGGACCGTTGGCTCGACGGTATTGCTGCCTTGAGGGTCAGCCCTGCGTGGTGTTCGCCGCAAGCGTTGCAGCGCCTATGAAATCGAGCGCCGCGCGGGCGGCGCTCGATCTCAAGAGCACTGCAAAACTATCGCCCTGCACTTGCCCGCCAACACGCGATCAACCGCCCTGCCGGGGCCTCCCAGGTGCTGGCGCCGACTCGATGCCATCGAGCATCGCCTCCACCAACCCCTCCGCCATTTCCAGCGAATGCAGACTCGACCAGTACATGCCACGCCCCTCGTCGCGTAGATGGTCAAGGGCCTTGATGCCGGTGTCATAGGCACAGCGCAGGTAGAGCGCGACGTGTACCAGGGCATCATGGGCTTCGATGTTGGGGTTTACGGTGAAGAGCGGTGGGTGACCGGCATCGCAGCGGCCGAAGGGGTGGGTGGTGGTGTTTGGGAGGGGGGGATCGGGGACAATCTTCTTGGTCATGGCAACCTCTACCAGAGTAGGGCTGACACCTCGTCCGTTACCAAACGAATGGGTGGCAGCTGTACACGGGGTGGTAAACCGGGGAGGTACCAGACCCGGCAGGCTCGAAAGCCTCCCGCGCACAGCCGCCATAGACGACTCTGATACCTTCCTGTTACCGGGTTACCACACCCGATCGCCAAGTTATTCGGCGACGGTCTGGAGCCTAGAGGCAGGAGTTCCCACTGAGAAGGTAATGGCAGTCGACAATCTGCGTAGGATATTTCTCTGAATAGAAAACTCCAGCTATTTCAATATTTTTCAGAAAAGTCCTGCAAAACAGTCTCGAGAGAACAAACAAGCGAACGCTCTAAGCTACTAACCCCGCCCCCCTGTGTACGCCGATGCTTGAGGGACCAAGACATTAATGATTATTCAATATTTCGAGTTATCGAGTGATAGGCCTGATCAGCCTCACATGCTGGGATTCGAATCCTATTCAGGTATCCAAGAAACGCTAATAGCATTAGAGCCTAACCTCAGCGCAAGTAAATCACTCTACCCTGTATTTCTTACCAAACGCTTTGAGCTTCGGGCCAGTCATGTCTGGAGACTTCATGCAATCGAACGTATTTCCCCGGAGCTACCTTCGCCCGCTATCTTTAAAATCTATCTCTGGCCTCATGATGTAACGCGAGAAGAATTCTTATTCAAAACAATGAGAAAGAATCCCTGTGTAAAAATTCACAAGCTCATTCGACAAGGAACTCTCGTAGAGGTTGATTTTGGCTTTGTGCAGCAGGTAGCACGTGCAAGCTCCGAGGTTAGAAGCAACAAGCGATACATGGACACAGTTCTTTTCGGAGAGATGCATAAGCGACGCCTGGCAGTCGTGACCAAAGTAATATCTAAACATATTGTCCAAGTCGCACCTGTCACGTCTTCCGAGCTCCCCGAAAAAGACAAAAGCAGTTTCATGATAAATCGCAATTTGTTAAGCGAGATGCCAAGGTACAAGCACAGCGAAAAAAACTGCACTGTGCTTTGCAGTATGCTTCAAAGCGTTTCAACACAGCGCGTACTTCCACCAATGAGCATTCATCGCGGAAGTGTCGGCCGAAATCCAAATTACGCCATCGTCCTGAAGGGCTCCGATAAAAGCGCTTTGAAAGAAGCATTGGTGCATGCAGTGGGCTCGGCCAACTACATCCCCGCCCAAGATCTCATGGATCTGAAAAAAGCGTTTTCCGAAGCTGAAACATCAATACTGACTCAGTCGGCTGCACTGAATGCATACAAATCGAAAGTCCGTGATTTCGATACGCTCCAACGCCTAGCACAGCGCTGGGCCGAGAGCATGGGCTTGACTCTGAGCGAGGAGATTGCGTTTCAAGAGGCCTTGGATGCTGAAAATGGACTCTGACCCGCCCTGGAAACAGGAGCCGGTCAAAGCAATCTTTTACAGCGTTTTGCATGAGGCATGCCGTTTATTGACGAGGTGGCCATGCAGGCATAGCATGCAGCCTACATGGCCTGGCGAAGAGAGCAGAACTCTACCCAGGCGACAGGGCTGAAACCCTCTTCTGCATCAAAAAACCGCCAGCATGGCGGTTTTTTTTGGTCGGTCAAAATAGAGAGTCACCCCGGACGCACAACCTCACCGGTCGCCAAATCCCGAATCACACTCGGATTCTTCCTCCCACCCAACGCCCCACCCAGCACCATGTCCAGCTGCTTGTGGAAATACTGCTCCACCCGCAACCGGCTCTTTGCCGCCGGGCGCCCGGCCGGGTTGCAGGACGTGGAAATCAACGGGCCCACCAGCGCGCACAGCTCACGCACCTGTGGGTGATCGCTGACCCGCAATGCCACGCTGTCATGCTGCCCGGTCACCCACTCGGGCAGCAGGTCCTGGTGCGGCACCAGCCAAGTGTTCGGCCCCGGCCAGGTGGCGGCCATGCGGTCGATCCAGTCCTGGGGGAAGTCTTCGAACAGGAAGTCGAACTGGTGGATGCTGTCGGCGACCAGGATCAGGCCTTTATCCACAGGCCGCGACTTGAGCGCCAGCAGGCGATACACCGCGTCCTCGTTCCACGGGTCGCAGCCCAGGCCCCAGACCGCTTCCGTTGGATAGGCGATCACCGCACCCGCCTTCACCTCACGCGCGGCTTGTTGCACACGCCAACTGCTCACCATTTCCGTCTCTCCGCATAAACGCCGTGTGCGCAGTGTACTTAGCCGGAACGGGCAAACCAACGCCCGGCTTCATTGCTGACCCGGCCCTCGAGCTCCAGCTCGGTGAGGCTGGCCAATACCTGGGCCAAAGGCTGACCGCTGCTGTGCGCCAGGCCCTCGCTGGTGTGGGGTGCGGCGTGGAGCAAGGCGAGCAGGGGATGGTCGGCTTTGCCCATAGGCGCGCCCGGCAGGTTCTGCCAACCGCGCAGGCTGTCGAGGATCTGTTCCACGCTTTCCACCAACAGCGCACCGTCGCGAATCAGTTGGTGGCAGCCCTTGGCGCCGGGGTGGTGGATCGAACCCGGAATGGCATACACCTCGCGCCCTTGCTCCGCGGCAAGGCGCGCGGTGATCAATGAGCCGCTGGCGATGCTCGCCTCGACCACCAGCACGCCGAGCGACAGCCCGCTGATGATGCGGTTGCGCCTGGGGAAGTTACCGGCCAGCGGCCCGGCATCCAGCGGGTACTCGGAGACCAGCGCGCTGCCACTGTCGAGCATCGCCCGGGCAAGGTCACGGTGGCGCTGTGGATAAAGTTTTTGCAACCCCGTGCCGAGCACTCCAATGGTCTGCCCTCCGGCTTTCAGCGCGGCCCGATGAGCGGCACCGTCAACGCCCAGCGCCAGCCCGCTGGTGATGGTGAACCCGGCTTGCGCCAGGCAGCGCGAAAACGCAGCCGCAGTATCCAGCGCCGGTGGTGAAGCACGCCTGCTACCCACAATCGCCAGCTGCGGATGCTCCAGCAAAGCGGGGTCACCGGCGACGAACAGCAGGGGTGGCGGGTCGTCGATTTCACTCAGCAATGCGGGGTAGCCAGGCCCGTCCCACATCAGCAAATGCTGGCCAGGGCGCTCTATCCAGGCCATTTCAGCCAATGCGCCGTCGCGCACTTCAGGGCTGCGACGGGCATCGATACTGGCGGCTGGCAACCCCAGCGCACGCCAGGCACTGGCCGGCGCACTGAGTGCCGATGAGGCATTGCCAAAGGCTTCGATCAGGGTAAGAAAGCGGCGCAGGCCGATGTCGGGGAGGCGATGCAGACGCAGCCGCGCCTCCAGTTCGGCAGGCGAGCAAGGCGAAGAACGGAGTGTGCTCATGGGTGATCCTCCTCGATCGACAGGGGGCCATCGGCGTGGCACAGCCTGTGGATAACTTTGTGGGTAATACTTTGAAAAGCTGTCCATTAAATGGCAGCTATCAAGCCCATAAAGACCCTAGCCGAGCTTTCACAGGTGCCTTGTCCACCGTTTCCCTTTATTATGTGTGCTCAGTTTTCAACCGACCGCACAGTGACTGCCTGACCGCCATGGCCATTTTGAACATTCTCGAATTTCCCGATCCGCGCCTGCGTACCATTGCCAAACCGGTAACGGTGTTTGACGACGCGTTGCGCCAGCTGATCGACGACATGTTCGAAACCATGTACGAGGCCCCGGGCATCGGCCTGGCGGCCACCCAGGTCAACGTGCACCAGCAAGTCGTGGTGATGGACCTGAGCGAAGATCGCAGCGAGCCGCGCGTCTTCATCAACCCCAGCGTCGAAGAGCTGACCCACGACATGGGCCAGTACCAGGAAGGCTGCCTGTCGGTGCCGGGCTTCTACGAAAACGTCGACCGCCCACTGCGCGTCCGGGTCAAGGCTCAGGACCGCGACGGCAAGCCGTACGAGCTGGAATGCGAGGGCCTGCTGGCGGTGTGCGTGCAGCACGAGTTCGATCACCTCAACGGCAAGCTGTTCGTCGACTACCTGTCGCAGCTCAAACGTGACCGGATCAAGAAGAAGCTGGAAAAGCAGCACCGCCAGCAAGCCTGATCCCCACCTTCCAGAAGGCTTGCTCCGGCAAGCCTTTTTCTTTTTCAAGAAGCGAGAACTCCATGCGCATCGTCTTCGCAGGCACCCCAGAGTTTGCCGCCGAACACCTCAAGGCTTTGCTCGACAGCCCGTACGAGATCGTGGCCGTCTACACCCAGCCCGACCGCCCGGCCGGGCGTGGCCAGAAGCTCATGCCAAGCGCGGTCAAGGCGCTGGCCGTGGCCCATGACATCCCGGTGTACCAGCCGCAGACCCTGCGCAACGCCGACGCCCAGGCCGAACTCGCCGCACTGAAGCCGGACCTGATGGTGGTGGTCGCCTACGGCCTGATCCTGCCGCAAGCTGTGCTGGATATCCCACGCCTGGGCTGCATCAACAGCCACGCCTCGCTGCTGCCGCGCTGGCGTGGTGCGGCGCCGATCCAGCGCGCCGTTGAAGCCGGTGACGCCGAGAGCGGTGTGACCGTGATGCGCATGGAAGCAGGTCTGGACACCGGCCCGATGCTGCTCAAGGTGGTCACCCCGATCAGCGCCGAGGACACCGGCGGTACCCTGCACGACCGCCTCGCCGCCATGGGCCCGGGCGCCGTGGTGCAGGCCATCGCCGGCTTGGCCGATGGCAGCCTGCAAGGTGAAGTGCAGGACGATGCCCTGGCCACCTACGCCCACAAGCTGAACAAGGACGAAGCGCGCATCGACTGGAGCCGCCCGGCCGTGGAGCTTGAGCGCCTGATCCGCGCCTTCAACCCCTGGCCGGTGTGCCACAGCACCCTGGACGGCGAAAGCGTGAAGGTGCTGGCCGCCAACTTGTCCACAGCCCAGGGCGCCCCCGGCGAAATCCTGTCGGCCAGCAAAGATGGCCTGGTGGTCGCCTGCGGTGACCAGGCCCTGAGCCTGACCCGCCTGCAACTGCCGGGTGGCAAGGCCCTCAACTTCGCCGACCTGTTCAACAGCCGCCGCGAGAAATTCGCCAGTGGCAAGGTGCTCGGCCAATGAATCCACGCCTGGCTGCCGCCCGTGCCTTGGCCGCTGTACTCAGCGGCAAGGCTTCGCTGAACAGCTCGCTGCCAGCGCAACTGGACAAGGTCGATGAGCGCGACCGTGGCCTGACCCAGGACCTGGCCTTCGGCACCGCCCGCTGGCAGCCGCGCCTGGACCTGCTGGCCGCGCAACTGCTGCAGAAGCCGTTCAAGGCTGCCGACGCCGATGTGCAGGCGCTGCTGCTGGTCGGCCTGTATCAACTGTTCTACACCCGCATCCCAGCCCACGCCGCCATCGGCGAAACCGTCGGCTGTGCCGACAAGCTGAAGAAGCCGTGGGCCAAGGCCCTGCTCAATGCCGTGCTGCGCCGCGCCCAGCGCGAAGGCGAGGCACTGCTGGCCGGCATGGAGCGCGATCCGGTAGTGCGCACCGCCCATCCGCGCTGGCTGCAAAAGGCGCTCAAGGCCTTCTGGCCGGAGCAGTGGGAAGCCATCTGCGCCGCCAACAACGCCCACCCGCCGATGATCCTGCGCATCAACCGCCGCCACCACGGCCGCGACGCTTACCTCGCGCTGCTGGCCGAGGCCGGTATCGGCGCCAGCGCCTGCCAGTACAGCCGTGACGGCATCGTCCTGGCCGAGGCTTGCGACGTGCGCGGCCTGCCAGGCTTCGCCGACGGCTGGGTGAGCGTGCAGGACGAAGCCGCGCAGCTGTCCGCCGACCTGCTGGAACTGGCCCCCGGCCAGCGCGTGCTCGACGCCTGCTGCGCCCCGGGCGGCAAGACCTGCCACCTGCTTGAAGCCGAACCGGGCTTGGCGCACATGGTCGCCATCGACCTCGAGGCCAAGCGCCTGACGCGCGTGCGCGAGAACCTCGACCGCCTCAAGCTCGATGCCGAGCTGATCGCCTGCGACGCCCGCGACACCGCCAGCTGGTGGGACGGCAAGCCCTTCCAGCGCATCCTGCTCGACGCCCCCTGCTCGGCCACTGGGGTGATCCGCCGCCACCCGGACATCAAGCTGACCCGCCAGGCCGACGACATCCCGGCCCTGGCCGCGCTGCAAGGCGAGCTGCTCGACGCCCTGTGGCCGACCCTGGAAGTGGGCGGCATGCTGCTGTACGCCACCTGCTCGAGCCTGCCGACCGAGAACACCGAAGTGATCGACGCCTTCCTCGCCCGCACCCCCGGTGCCCGCGAGCTGGACCTGGCCACCGAGGCCGGTCTGCGCCAGCCCCACGGGCGCCAGCTACTGGCCCAGGAAGGCGGCCACGACGGCTTCTACTATGCCAAGCTGATCAAGATCGCCGCCTCGCGGTAAGCACAAGAACGTAGGGAGTAGTGGATGAAGATCATCATCCTCGGCGCAGGGCAGGTGGGCGGCACGCTGGCGGAACACCTGGCCAGCGAAGCCAATGACATCACCGTGGTCGATACCGATGGCGAGCGCCTGCGCGACCTCGGCGACCGCCTCGACATCCGCACCGTGCAAGGCCGCGCCTCGCTGCCGACGGTGTTGCGCCAGGCCGGCGCCGACGATGCCGACATGCTGGTGGCGGTGACCAACAGCGACGAGACCAACATGGTCGCCTGCCAGGTGGCGTACTCGCTGTTCCACACCCCGACCAAGATCGCCCGGGTGCGCGAGTCGGCCTATCTGACTCGCGAAGAACTGTTCGACAACGACCATATTCCGGTGGATGTGCTGATCAGCCCCGAGCAGGTGGTGACCAACTACATCAAGCGCCTGATCGAACACCCCGGCTCCCTGCAGGTGATCGACTTCGCCGAGGGCAAGGCCCAGCTGGTGGCGGTCCGCGCTTACTACGGCGGGCCGCTGGTCGGCCAGCAACTGCGCCAGATCCGCGCCCACATGCCCAACGTCGACACCCGCGTGGCGGCCATCTTCCGGCGCGACCGGCCGATCACCCCACAGGGTGACACGGTGATCGAAGCTGACGACGAGGTGTTCTTCATCGCAGCGAAAAAGGACATCCGCGCGGTGATGGGCGAACTGCGCCGTATCGACGAGAGCAACAAGCGCGTGGTCATCGCCGGTGGCGGGCAGATCGGCGAGCGCCTGGCCGAGGCCATCGAGAGCCGCTACCAGGTGAAGATCATCGAGATGAACCCGGCCCGTTGCCGCCAGCTCTCCGATACCCTGGAAAGCACCGTGGTGCTGCAGGGCAGCGCATCGGACAAGGACCTGATGCTCGAAGAGAACATCGCCGACGCCGACATCTTCCTGGCCCTGACCAACGACGACGAGGCCAACATCATGGCGTCGCTGCTGGCCAAGCGCCTGGGCGCGCGCAAGGTGATGACCATCATCAACAACCCGGCCTATGTCGACTTGGTGCAGGGTGGCGACATCGACATCGCCATCAGCCCGCAATTGGCCACCATCGGTACCCTGCTGGCCCACGTGCGCCGTGGCGATATCGTCAGCGTGCATTCGCTGCGCCGCGGCGCGGCCGAGGCCATCGAAGCCGTGGCCCATGGCGATTCGAAGTCGAGCAAGGTGGTCGGCAAGGCCATCGAGGACATCAACCTGCCGCCAGGCACCACCATCGGCGCAATCATCCGCGAGGACGAAGTGATGATTGCCCACGACGACACGGTGATCGAGTCGGGCGACCATGTGATCCTGTTCGTTGTGGATAAAAAGCATATTCGGGACGTGGAGAAGCTGTTCCACGTGGGCTTGAGTTTCTTCTAGGAGGGAAGGGCATGCGTGAATCGCTGGAGAAGATGCTGGCCAAGGGTGTGGATAACCCGCTGCTGCGCTTTGGCTTGGGCAAGGCCTGGCTGGACGAGGGCAATGGCGCTGAGGCGGCGGTGCACCTGGCCAGCTGCGTGAAGCAGGACCCCAAGTATTCGGCGGCATGGAAGCTGCTGGGCAAGGCGTATCAGCTCAGCGGAGATCTGGCTGGCGCGCGCAAGGCCTGGGAAGAGGGGATCGAGGCGGCGCAGGCCCATGGGGACAAGCAGGCCGAGAAAGAGATGACGGTGTTCCTGAAAAAGTTGAACAAGGTCTGAGAATGCCGGGGCTGCTTTGCAGCCCCCAAAAATCTCAGTACCAGCGCGCCTCACCCGCCGGGCGCTTCTTGAAGCGCTTCATGCTCCACATGTACTGGCTCGGGTACTCGCGCACGTAACGCTCGACCACCTTGCTCATGGCTGCCGCCGATTCATTCACATCGGTGCTGTACATGGCCTCTGGCGCCGCTTCCAGGAATACCTTGAAGCCTGAACCATCCGGCAGGCGCAGCGCATGCAGGAACACCCCGACAGCCTTGCCACCGGCGAGCATGTTCGGGACGAACTTGCTGGTCAGCGCCTGGGTACCCAGGAACGGCACGAACACCCCGGCCGACTCGGCCGGCTCCGGGTCGGCGGGAATCCCCACCTGGCCACCCCGGCGCACTTCCTTGATCACGCTGAGAATGCCTTCCTTGGTCGAAGGCGCCACGCGGTTGCCCATCTGCACCCGCTGCTCACGCAGCAGGTCATCCACCGCCTTCAACTTCGGCGGGCGATAGAAGATGATCGGTTTGCACTGGTTGCAATAGAAGTGGTTGAGCACCTCCCAGTTGCCCAGGTGGCTGGTGATGCCGACCACGCCCTTGCCCGAGGCCAGGGCCTGCTCCAGCACTTCCAGGCCGTGCACTTCCTTGACCAGGTCGAGCGAGCGCTGCGGCGGCCAGATCCAGGCGCAGGCGCTTTCGACGAACGACTTGCCGATGTCCTTGAGCGCGCGACCGACCAATTGCTCACGCTCGGCCGGGTCCATCTCCGGGAAGCATTTGGCCAGGTTGATGCGCACGACATTGCGCGAGCCGTTGGGGATTTTCCACATCAGCCAGCCGATACCGGCGCCGACGCGCTGCACGGCGCCCCAGGGCAGCTTGGCAAACAGGCGCAGCACCCCGACCATCAGGGCGCCCTTGAACTTTTCCACAGGCGAATTCCTTATTTCAGCAAGGCGCGCATTGTACCCCGTCAGCGCACCAGCGCGGCGTAGCGATCGCAGTCGGTGGTGTGGTCCATGACCATGCCGGTGGCCTGCATGAAGGCGTAGCAGATGGTCGGCCCGACGAAAGTGAAGCCAGCCTTCTGCAAGGCCTTGCTCATCGCCTTAGCCTCGTCGGTGACCGCCGGCACGTCGCCACGGCCCTGGAAATGGTTGATCTTCGGCGCGCCGCCGACGAACGACCATAGCCACTCGGCGGGGTTATCCACAGCCAGCCAGGCTTGGGCATTGCGGCGCACGGCCTTGAGCTTGAGGCGGTTGCGGATGATGCCAGCATCCAGCATAAGCTCCTCGATGCGTTCATCGCTGAGCTGCGACAGTTTCAGCGGATCGAAGCCGTCCAGCACCTCGCGATAGCGCTCGCGCTTCTTCAATACCGTGATCCACGACAACCCCGCCTGGAACCCTTCGAGCAAAAGCATCTCGAAGAGCAACGCCGGGTCGCGCTGCGGCGTTCCCCACTCGTGGTCGTGATAGGCCTGATACAACGGATCGTCGGAACACCAAAAGCAGCGTGGCATAAGGCTCCAATAACGTAGAGGGCGAGGCGAATCGGGTATACTCCCGCTCTTTACATCCGCATCCCCAGATACAGGTGAATTTCGTGAGCCAGCCTACGCCAGCCGTGCGTACCTTCCAAGACCTGATCCTCGCCCTGCAGAACTACTGGGCAGCTCAAGGTTGTGTGGTGCTTCAGCCCTACGATATGGAAGTAGGCGCCGGAACTTTCCACACCGCTACCTTCCTGCGTGCCGTGGGCCCGGAGACCTGGAACGCCGCCTATGTGCAGCCCAGCCGTCGCCCAGCCGACGGGCGGTATGGCGAAAACCCCAACCGCCTGCAGCACTACTATCAGTTCCAGGTGGTGCTCAAGCCAAACCCGGCGAACTTCCAGGAGCTGTACCTCGGCTCGCTGAAGGCCATCGGCATCGACCCGCTGGTTCACGACATTCGCTTCGTCGAAGACAACTGGGAATCGCCAACCCTCGGCGCCTGGGGCCTTGGCTGGGAAATCTGGCTGAACGGCATGGAGGTGACTCAGTTCACCTACTTCCAGCAAGTCGGCGGTATCGAGTGCTACCCGGTCACTGGTGAAATCACCTACGGCCTGGAGCGCCTGGCCATGTACATCCAGGGCGTGGACTCGGTCTACGACCTGGTATGGGCCGACGGCCCGTTCGGCAAGGTTACCTATGGCGACGTGTTCCACCAGAACGAGGTGGAGCAGTCGACCTACAACTTCGAGCACGCCAACGTCGAGAAGCTGTTCGAACTGTTCGACTTCTACGAAAGCGAAGCTAACCGTCTGATCAAGCTGGACCTGCCGCTGCCCACCTACGAAATGGTCCTGAAGGCCTCACACACCTTCAACCTGCTGGACGCCCGCCGCGCCATCTCGGTGACCGAGCGCCAGCGCTACATCCTGCGCGTACGTACCCTGGCCCGGGACGTAGCGCAAAGCTATCTGCAAGCTCGCGCACGCCTGGGCTTCCCGATGGCCACCCCTGAACTGCGTGACGAAGTGTTGGCTAAGCTGGAGGCTGCACAATGAGTGCTCAAGATTTCCTGGTTGAACTGGGCACCGAAGAGCTGCCACCCAAGGCCCTCGCCACGCTGGGCGACGCTTTCCTCGCCGGCATCGAGAAAGGCCTGCAGGCCGCCGGCCTGAACTACACCGGCAAGCAGGTCTACGCCGCGCCGCGCCGCCTGGCCGTGCTGATCCGCCAGCTGGATGTGCAGCAGCCAGACCGCAGCATCAACATCGACGGCCCGCCCGTGCAGGCTGCCTTCAAAGACGGCGAACCTACCCAGGCCGCCCTGGGCTTCGCCAAGAAGTGCGGCGTCGAGCTGTCGGACATCGACCAGAGCGGCCCGAAGCTGCGCTTCTCCCAGCACATTCCGGGCAAGGCCACTACCAGCCTGCTGCCAACCATCGTCGAGGATTCGCTCAACGACCTGCCGATCCCCAAGCGCATGCACTGGGGCGCCAGCCGTGAAGAGTTCGTGCGCCCGACCCAGTGGCTGGTGATGTTGCTCGGCGATCAGGTCGTCGACTGCACCATCCTGGCCCAGAAAGCCGGCCGTGAATCCCGTGGCCACCGCTTCCACCACCCGGAAAACGTACTCATCACCACCCCGGCAAACTACGTCGAGGACCTGCGCAAGGCCCACGTGCTGGCTGACTTTGCCGAGCGTCGCGAGCTGATCAGCAAGCGCACCGCAGAGCTGGCCATGCAGCAGGAAGGCACGGCCATCGTGCCGCCGGCGCTGCTGGACGAAGTAACCGCCCTGGTCGAGTGGCCGGTGCCGCTGGTGTGCTCGTTCGAGGAGCGTTTCCTCGAGGTGCCGCAGGAAGCGCTGATCACCACCATGCAGGACAACCAGAAGTACTTCTGCCTGCTGGACAGCGAAGGCAAGCTGCTGCCGCGCTTCATCACCGTGGCCAACGTCGAGAGCCGTGATCCCAAGCAGATCGTGCAGGGCAACGAGAAGGTCGTGCGCCCGCGCCTGACCGACGCCGAGTTCTTCTTCAAGCAGGACAAGAAGCAGCCCCTGGAAAGCTTCAACGAACGCCTGAAGAACGTGGTGTTCCAGGCTCAGCTGGGGACCGTGTTCGAAAAGGCCGAGCGCGTCTCCAAGCTGGCCGCCTTCATTGCCCCGTACATCGGTGGCAGCGCCGCCAATGCTGGTCGTGCCGGTCTGCTGTCGAAGTGCGACCTGGCCTCGGAAATGGTCGGCGAATTCCCTGAAATGCAGGGTATTGCCGGCTACTACTACGCCCTCAACGACGGCGAGCCGCAAGACGTCGCCCTGGCGCTGAACGAGCAGTACATGCCGCGCGGCGCTGGCGCCGAGCTGCCGCAGACCCTCACCGGTGCCGCCGTGGCCATTGCCGACAAGCTAGACACCCTGGTCGGCATCTTCGGCATCGGCATGCTGCCCACCGGCAGCAAGGACCCATACGCCCTGCGCCGTGCTGCCCTGGGCGTGCTGCGTATCCTGATCGAGAAGCAGCTGGATCTGGACCTGAATGTCGCGGTCGAGTTCGCGGTCAAGCAGTTCGGTGCCAACGTCAAGGCCGCCGGCCTGTCCGAGCAGGTGCTGGAGTTCGTCTTCGACCGCCTGCGCGCGCGCTACGAGGATGAAGGCATCGACGTCTCCACCTACCTGGCGGTGCGTGCCCTGAAGCCCGGCTCGGCGCTGGACTTCGACCAACGCGTACAGGCCGTGCAGGCCTTCCGCAAGCTGCCGGAAGCCGACGCGCTGGCTGCAGCGAACAAGCGCGTGTCGAACCTGCTGGGCAAGGCCGAAGGCGCCATCGCCGATCAGGTCGAACCCAAGTACTTCGACAACGCCAACGAGTTCTCCCTGTACTCGGCCATCCAGCAGGCCGACCAGGCTGTGCAACCGATGGCCGCGGCGCGTCAGTACAGCGAAGCCCTGGCCCGTCTGGCCGCCCTGCGTGACCCGGTCGACGCCTTCTTCGAGGCGGTGATGGTCAACGCCGAGGACGCCAAGGTACGCGCCAACCGTTATGCCCTGCTCAGCCGCCTGCGCGGTCTGTTCCTGGGCGTGGCCGATATCTCGCTGCTGGGGTAAGTCGTTGAAACTGCTGATTCTTGATCGAGACGGAGTGATCAACCACGACTCCGACGCCTACATCAAGTCGCTGGAGGAGTGGATCCCCATTCCCGGCTCGATCGAGGCCATCGCGCAGTTGAGCAAGGCGGGCTGGACGGTGGCCGTGGCCACCAACCAGTCCGGCATCGCCCGCGGCTACTACCCGCTGCAAACCCTCGAGGCCATGCATGCGCGCCTGCGCGCGCTGGTGGCCGAGCAGGGCGGCGAGGTCGGCCTGATCGTGCATTGCCCGCACGGCCCGGACGAGGGCTGCGAATGCCGCAAGCCCAAGCCCGGCATGCTGCGGACCATTGCCGAGCATTACCAGGTGTCCCTGGCCGGCGTGTGGTTCGTCGGTGACAGCAAAGGTGACCTGGAGGCGGCCCTGGCCGTCGATGCACAACCCGTGTTGGTAAAAACCGGCAAGGGCGAGAGGACCCTGGAAAAAGGCGTCCCGCAAACTACACTGATTTTCGACGATCTGGCGGCTATCGCCAGAGAACTTATTTAAATGAGTGCGCCAGAAACGGCGCACTTTTCATTAGGCGGGCACGCCCCGCAACGGTACATGCCACTATGTCGATCCTGCAGGCGATCAGAATCTTTCTTTTTTACCTGCTGTTGGGCACCAGTTCACTGCTGTGGTGCTCGCTGAGCTTCTTCGTCGCGCCCTTCCTGCCGTTCCCCAAGCGCTACAAGTTCATCAACGTGTACTGGTGCCGCTGTGCGTTGTTCCTGGCCCGCACGATCCTGCGCATCGACTACAAGATCACCGGTGCCGAGAACGTACCGAAAGTACCTTGCGTGATCCTGTCGAACCACCAGAGCACCTGGGAAACCTTCCTGCTCTCCGCGTATTTCTCGCCGCTTAGCCAGGTGCTCAAGCGCGAACTGCTGTACGTGCCGTTCTTCGGCTGGGCCATGGCCATGCTGCGGCCGATCGCCATCGATCGCAAGAATCCCAAGGAAGCGCTGCGCCAGGTCGCTAGCCAGGGCGACGAGCTGCTCAAGCAAGGCACCTGGGTGCTGATCTTCCCCGAAGGCACCCGCGTGCCTCATGGCCAGATCGGCAAGTTCTCCCGTGGCGGTACCGCCCTGGCGGTCAACGCCGGCCTGCCGGTACTGCCGATTGCCCACAACGCCGGCAAGTTTTGGCCGCGAGAAGGCTGGGGCAAACGCCCGGGCACCATCGAGGTGGTGATCGGTGAACCAATGTATGCCGTGGGCACTGGCCCACGCGCCATCGCCGAGCTGAACGACCGCGCCCAGGCCTGGAACGAAGCGACCCAGCGAGCCATGGGTTCGCTGCCGCCGCTGGCGGAAAACCCGGAGCAGCAGCCAGCCTGACGATCTGTGGATAACTTGTTAGCAAGTTTTGCATGGATGATCGATAAAGCATGCTAAGTGATTGAATTGGCTGTTTATTTCCATGTATGACGTTTTTGCGAAAATCGTGCATAAGTTTTTTCGCGCTATAAAAAAACCGGCTTTTACGCCGGTTTTTTTGCTCGTTTGATGGTGGCATAGCGAGTACGTGTGAGCGGGCTTGCCCCGCGATGGATGGCACAGGCTGCGCCGGTATCGCGGGACAAGCCCGCACGCAGTGTCATCTGTACTGCCTAGACCTTATCGATATCAACGTCCTTGGTCTCTTTCAGGCAGAGGATCCCTACCACCAGGCTCACCCCGGTGATCAGCACCGGATACCACAGCCCATAGAAGATATCCCCGGTATACACCACCAACGCGAACGATACCGTTGGCAGGAAGCCACCGAACCAGCCGTTACCGATATGGTAGGGCAGGGACATCGAGGTATAGCGGATCCGCGTCGGGAACAGCTCGACCATGACCGCCGCCAGTGGCCCGTAAGTCATGGTGGCGATCAGGATCATGGCAACGATCAGCACTACCACCATCACCTGGTTCACATGCGCCGGGTCGGCCTTGGCCGGATAGCCAGCCGCTTCGATGGCGCTGCGCATGGCCGCCTCGTCGAAACCGTTGATGGTCTTGTCACCGATGCTCACCTGCACTTCGCTGCCGGCAGCCTCGACCGAGCTGTAGGGCAGGCCCTGTTTGACCAGGAAGGTCTTTACCTTGTCGCAAGGGCTGTCGAAACGGGCCTTGCCCACCGGGTCGAACTGGAAGGTGCAGCCTTGCGGGTTGGCACTGACGACAATGGGCGCTTCCCGGCTGGCGGCGTCGATCTGCGGGTTGGCGTAATGGCTCAGCGCCTTGAATATCGGGAAGTAGCACACGGTGGCCAGCAACAGCCCAACCATGAGGATTGGCTTGCGCCCGATACGGTCCGACAGCCAACCGAAGAACACGAAGAACGGCGCGCCGATCACCACGCTGATGATCAACAGGGTATTGGCCTGGGCCGGGTCCATCTTGAGCATCTGGGTCATGAAGAACAGCACATAGAACTGTGCGGTGTAGAAGGTCACCGCTTGTCCGGCGTTGATGCTGAACAGCGCGGTCAGGACCACCTTGAGGTTTGGCCAGGAGGTGAACGATTCGCGGATCGGCGACTTGCTGGTCTTGCCCTGGGCTTTCATTTTCACGAATGCCGGCGACTCATGCATGCTCATGCGGATCCAGGTGGAGATCGCCAGCAGGACGATCGACAGCAGGAACGGCAGGCGCCAGCCCCAGGTCTCGAACTCATCGCCACTGATATAGCGACTGGCCAGGACCACGATCAACGACAACAGCAGGCCGAGCGTAGCGGTGGACTGGATGAAGCCGGTATGGAAACCGCGCTTGCCGGACGGAGCGTGTTCGGCCACATAAGTGGCCGCACCGCCGTATTCGCCGCCCAATGCCAGTCCCTGGAGCATGCGCAGTATGACGAGGATAATCGGCGCGGCGATACCGATGCTGGCATAGGTGGGCAGCAGACCGACGGCGAAGGTCGAGAGGCCCATCAGTACGATGGTCACCAGGAAGGTGTACTTGCGCCCGATCATGTCCCCCAGACGGCCGAACACCAAGGCGCCGAACGGGCGCACCAGGAAACCGGCGGCGAAGGCCATCAAGGCGAAGATGAACGCGGTGGTGTCGTTGACCCCTGCAAAGAACTGCTTGCTGATCACCGCCGCCAAGGCGCCATAGAGAAAGAAGTCATACCACTCGAACACTGTCCCGAGGGATGACGCGAAAATGATCTTGCGTTCCTCACGGCGGCTCGGGCTGCTCGCCACCGCACCCTGTTCCTGGATGTAATCCGACATCGTTGCTGTCCTCGGCCCTTGGGGCCACAGTGATTATTCTTGTTGTTCCACTGCCGGCAGCCGCTGACCGCGCTGCCGCTGTTGCACACACCCGGGTCAGGGCGTCGGTATCGCGTTGCTGTCGCTGAGGTTGGTCTGGGTGTTGGCCCCCTTGAGGATAAGTTGTGCCGCCTTTTCGGCAATCATCAACGTGGGTGAACAGGTATTGCCGGAGACTATCTGCGGCATGATCGAGGCATCCGCCACACGCAGGCCCGGAATGCCATGCACGCGCAGCTGGTTATCCACAACATCGAGCACACCACTGCCCATGCGGCAGGTACCCACCGGGTGGAAGATGGTGGTGCCGATCTGGCCGGCGGCCTGGTGCAGGTCTTCTTCGCTCTGCAGGGCAGGGCCTGGCAGGTACTCGCGGGGTTCGAAGGCGGCCAGGGCAGGGGCATGGACGATGCGCCGGGTAAGGCGGATGGCGTCGGCGGCCACGCGCAGGTCCTCGGGGGCGCTGAGGTAGTTGGGGTCTATCAGCGGCGCGGCGTTCATGTCCGCCGAGCGGATATCGATTCGACCTCGACTGGCCGGGCGCAGGTTACATACCGACGCGGTGAAGGCCGGGAACCGGTGCAGCGGCTCGCCGAAGCGCTCCAGCGACAAGGGCTGGACGTGATACTGAAGATTGGCGGTCTCTTGCTCTGGGCTCGAACGGGCGAAGGCGCCCAACTGACTCGGCGCCATGGCCAGTGGTCCACTACGGTCGTAGGCATAGCGCAGGCCCATGCCCAGCTTACCCCACAGGCTGTTGGCCATCTGGTTGAGGGTGCGCGTGTTCTGGATCTGGTAGATCAACCGCAGTTGCAGATGGTCCTGCAGGTTGCCGCCGACGCCAGGCATGTCGTGGCGCACGGCGATGCCCAACCCTTCGAGCAATTTGCGTGGGCCAATCCCCGAGCGCTGCAGGATGCCGGGCGAACCGACCGAACCTGCACAGAGAATAATCTCGCGGCGTGCCGCGAACTCATGCCATGCACCTTGCCAAAGCGCCCTTACAGCCCGGGCGCGGGTGTTGCCGAGCAACACCTGGTCGACCTGCACGCCGGTCAGCACGGTCAGGTTCGGGCGCTTGAGAACGGGCCTGAGAAATGCCTTGGCCGAGTTCCAGCGCACACCGCTGCGCTGGTTGACCTGAAAGTATCCACAGCCGGCGTTGTCGCCTGTATTGAAGTCGTCGGTCCTGGCGATGCCGCTCTGTTCGGCCGCATCGCGAAAGGCATCGAGGATTGGCCAGCTGTAGCGCTGCTGCTCGACTCGCCACTCACCGTCGACGCCATGGCTGTCGCTGGCACCGGCATAGTGGCTCTCGCTGGCCTTGAACAGCGGCAGCACATCCTTCCATGCCCAGCCCTCGTTGCCTTGCTCGGCCCAACGGTCGTAGTCGGCGGCCTGGCCGCGCATGTAGATCATGCCGTTGATGGATGAACAGCCACCCAGCACCTTGCCCCTCGGATAGCCTAGGGCACGCCCGTTCAGCCCGGGCTGGGCCTCGGTCTTCATGCACCAGTCGGTGCGTGGATTGCCGATGCAGTAGAGGTAACCGACGGGGATATGAATCCAGGGATAGTTGTCACGGCCACCCGCCTCGAGCAGCAACACGCGGCAGGATGGATCGGCGGACAAGCGATTGGCCAGCAGGCAACCGGCGGGACCGGCACCCACGACCACGTAGTCGTAGACAGAATCGGCTGATGGCATGTGCAACCTCGCGCCTGATTATTATTCTTGTCCCGATCCATCTTATTGATTAATTTCGCGGAGGAAACACGAGATTTCGCGCAGCCGTTGTGCGTTTTAGCACAGCGACTATCCGACTGTGAGAGCGGGTTCATCCCGCGGTGGCTTCAACAGCCAGCACATCCAAGGACGCCCATGTTCGACTGGAACGATCTGCGTTTTTTCCTCGAGTTGCAGCGCAGCGGCCGCTTGCTCAGCGCCGCCAAGCGCCTCAACACTACCCACAGCACCGTCGCCCGGCATATCGAGAGCATCGAGAAGCACCTGGGCACCGCGCTGTTCGTCCAGCACGCTCAGGGTTACGAGCTCACCCCCTCGGGCCAGGCGCTGCTCAAGCATGCCGAAGCCATGGAGAACGTCGCCTTGCTGGCGCAGGAAGAGATCACCCAGGCCATCACGCCGCTGGGCAAGATCCGCCTTGGCGTGACCGAAGGCATCGGCATCATGTTCTTCACCCCGCGCATGAAAGCGTTGTTCCAGCGCTATCCGGGGCTTGAAGTGGAACTGGTGGCGGTGCCGCGGTTCGTGAGTATCCTCAACCGCGAAGCCGAGATCAGCATCCACCTGGAACGACCCAACGCTGACCTGCTGATCACCCGCAAGCTCACCGACTACCGTCTGGCCCTGTACGCCAGCCAGGAATACCTGAATCAAGCGCCATCGCTCGACACTCGTGAAGATCTGGCCCGGCACAACTGGATCGGTTATGTCGACGACCTGCTGTTCAGCCAGGAACTGCTGTTCCTCAACAGCTTCTGCCGAGCGCCCAACGTGGTGTTCCGCAGCACCAGTGTGATCGCCCAGCAGCACGCCGCCCAGGCCGGGCTCGGTATCGCCGTGCTGCCCAACTACATGGCCCGGCACGATCCGAAGCTGGTACGCGTGCTGCCCGGCGAGACCATCCAGCGCAGCTACTGGATCTGCACTCGCCGCGAGCTGCACAAGTCGGTGCGCCTGCGCGTGGTGTGGGACTACTTCCTGGCGCTGTGCGCCGCCGAGCAGGATGAGTTGCTAGCCGAATAGCGCCTTGCCGGCGAGCAGCACGGCAGCGCCGCAGCCCACTGCGGCGAACAGCTGCTGAAGACGCGGACCGGCAAGCTTGCTAGCCAACGGCCGCGCCAGCAGCAAGCCCAGCACCGCCCCTGCGGCGAATGGTGCGCCGACCCACCAATGCATCACACCCGCCACGCTGGCGCTGACCACACTGCCAGTGGACACCAGGGCGATCACCGCCAGCGAGGTGGCGACGATACTTTGCATATTCAGGTTGGTGTAGCGGTTCAAAGCAGGAATGATCACGAAGCCGCCACCGACGCCCAGCAGGCCAGATAGCAACCCCGACAGCATCCCGGTGAACGCCAGTGCCCTGGCGCAGGGCAGGGTCCAGCGCAAGCGCCCCTGCAGCGGGTTGAGCACGCAGGGCATGATCTCCCGTTCGCCGCAGGGTGACTCGCCACGCAGCTCACGTGCTGCCTTGCGCCATATCCGCAAACAGGCGTACACCAGCACCCCGGCGAAGACCAAGGCCAACGGTGTATTCGGCACACGGTGAGCGAGCATCAAGCCGAACGGCGCACAGGCAATCCCGATCAGCGCGATGAACAGTGCCGCCCGATAACGCACCAGCCCCTGGCGCAGGCCGAGCACCGCACCGACTGCCGCCGCCAACCCCACGGCCAGCAGGCCGATCGGAGCCGCCTCGACCATGCTCAGACCCAAGCCGAACACCAGCAGCGGCACCGCGAGGATGCCGCCACCGGCGCCGGTCAGCGCCAACACCGCACCAATGATCGCACCAAGCCCGGCGCCCAGCAGTTGGTGCTCGATCACTGTTGCGCCTCGACCACCAGAGGTTGCGGCCGGGCCAGCCACTCGCGGCCCTTGAGCATGGCTTTCCAGTACAGCGGCGGCAGGATCTGCGCCTTGAGCAGCCAGGCCAGGCGGGTTGGCTTGCGGCCATCGAGCAGCCAACGCGGGAAGCTCGGTGCCAGCTTGCCGCCGTAGGTGAACTCGGCCAGGACGATCTTGCCCCGCTCCACTGTCAGCGGGCAGGAGCCATAGCCATCGTATTGCGCGAGGGTCGCGAGTCGACCAAGCGCCACCAGCACATTGTTGGCCACCACCGGTGCCTGCTTGCGGGCGGCGGCGGCGGTCTTGGCGTTGGTGGTGTTGGCCACGTCGCCCAAGGCATGGATATTGCCAAACTGGCGATGGCGCAAGGTTTGCGGGTCGACGTCCACCCAACCCGCCGCATCAGCTAGCGGGCTCTGGCGGATGAAATCAGGCGCCACCTGGGGCGGAACCACATGCAGCATATCGAAGGCCTCGACGCGGGTCTCGGTAGTGCCGTCGGGGAGGGTGCGCACAAACGTAGCGCGCTTGTTCGCGCCATCTACTGCCGTCAGGCGATGCTGATAGTTCAGGTCGACGCCGTACTTGTCGATGTAGCTCATCAGCGCCGGTACATAGTCCGGCACGCCGAACAGCACCGCGCCGGCATTGAAGAAGCTGGCCCTCACGTTGCCCAGTTGGCCGCTGCGCAGCCAGTGGTCACATGACAGGTACAGCGCCTTCTGCGGCGCCCCGGCGCACTTGATCGGCATCGGCGGCTGGGTGAAAAGGGCGCGCCCCTGCTTGAGGTTCTGTACCAGTTGCCAGGTATAGGGCGCCAGGTCATAGCGGTAGTTGGAGGTGACGCCGTTGCGCCCGAGGGTCTCACTCAAGCCTTCGATGGCATTCCAATCGAGCTTCAAACCCGGGCAGACCACCAGCTGTTCATAACTGACAGCGCGACCACCCTCGAGCAGCACCAGTTGGCCCTGGGGATCGAAGCCGTCCACCCGCGTCTTGATCCAGCGCACACCGCGCGGCAGGGTGGCGGCCATGGTGTGGGCGGTACTCGACGCCTTGAACACACCGGCACCGACCATGGTCCAGCCTGGCTGGTAGTAGTGCACATCGGCGGGGTCGATCAGGGCAATATCCAGCGAAGGATCACGGGCGATCAGGCTGGAGGCGGTAGCGATACCGGCGGCACCGGCGCCGACGATCACCACCTTGTGGTGGTCGGCACGGGATGAATCGGCAGGGGACAGGGCAGGCATGGCGGTGTTCCTTGGAAATCTCGTTATGGGTAAAGCGTGACTTACAGCTTGTTCAGCGGGATCTTCAGGTAGCTCACACCGTTTTCTTCAGGTTCGGGGAATTGCCCGCTGCGCATGTTGATCTGCACCGAGGGCAAGATCAGCACGGGCATGTCGAGGGTCTTGTCACGGGCTTCGCGCATCTGCACGAAGCTGTCTTCGCTGACCCCTTGATGAATATGGATGTTGTCGGCGCGTTGCTCGGCCACGGTGGTGACGAAGCACAGCTCACGGCCACCAGGCAGATAGTCGTGGCACATGAACAGCCGGGTCTGGTCCGGGAAGGCGAGCAGGCGACGGATCGACTTGTACAGGGTTCTTGCGCTGGCGCCCGGGAAGTCGCAACGAGCCGTGCCATAGTCGGGAGTGAACAAGGTGTCGCCGACGAACACGGCGGTCTCACCAGCATCCTCGATCATATAGCTCATGCACGCCGGGGTATGCCCAGGGGTGTGCAGGGCACGGGCATGCAGGTTGCCAATGCGGAATCCTTCTTCATCTTCGAACAGCACGTCGAACTGACTGCCGTCCCGAGCAAAGCCCGGTTCGGCGTTGAACAGGGAGCCGAAGACTTTCTGTACCTGGGTGATCTGCGCACCGATCGCGATGCTGCCGCCCAGCCGGGATTTGAGGTAGGCCGCCGCGGACAGATGGTCGGCGTGCACATGGGTATCCAGGATCCATTGCACCTTGGCATCCAGCTCCTCGACGCGAGCGATCAGCTTGTCCGCCGAATCGGTACAGGTACGCCCGGACTTGGGGTCGTAATCCAGCACGCTGTCGATCAACGCGCATTGTCGCGTCTCGCCATCCATGACCAGGTAGCTGATGGTCCAGGTCGCCTTGTCGAAAAACTCTTCGACGTGAAGGTTGTTGCCGATGATCATTGCACTCTCCAGTTGTCCCAAGCCTCCTTGAAGGCATAGGCAGTGGGAGGTGCTTTATCAAGATACATGCCAGCCTTTCAGATAGACGCCTTCCCCCTGCAGGAACGGTCTCGTGCCGCGAAGGACGCGCAGCAGCCGTCATTCCAGCAACCCAAAGGTGACAGTTCCTGGCAGTCGACTGTCAGTCGATGGCAGTGTTTGGCAGTCCTTGCTACGCTCGCAAGGTCCTTCCTCTGGTGCTGTCATGCTAGCCGCTTCCCATCCCGCGATCATCGCACTGGTGTCATACCTTGAACACGATGTGCTGCCCAGCATCGTGCTGGACACCGACTACAACATCCTCGCCGCCAACGCCGCCTACCGTCGCCAGTTCGGCAATGAGGAGCACGCGCCAATCGGCGATAAGTGCCATCGGGTTTCCCATCACTATGCCGTTCCCTGCGACCAGGCGGGTGAACACTGCCCGCTGCGCAAGTCGCTGGACAGCAAGGTGCCCGAGCGTGTGCTGCACATCCATCACACTCCACGCGGGCCTGAACATGTGGATGTAGAACTGCGTCCGATCCTCGACGACGAGGGCAGGGTGGTGGCGTTCGTCGAGCGGCTGACCAGTGTCACCCTGGCATCGGCACAACCTCAACAACAGGGTTTGGTTGGCCGGGCTCCGTCCTTCAAGAGCGCCGTTTCCAGTCTGCAGCGTGCCGCCCCCGCGCAGATCCCGGTCTTGCTCCAGGGTGAATCCGGGACGGGCAAGGAGCTGTTCGCCCGGGCGTTGCACCTGGGTAGCCCACGAGCCAATGGCCCCTTGGTGGTGGTGGACTGCACCGGGCTGACCGAGTCGCTATTCGAAAGTGAACTGTTCGGTTATGAGAAGGGCGCCTTCACCGGCGCGATCCAGCGCAAGATCGGCCTGGCAGAAGCGGCTCACGGTGGAACCTTGTTCCTCGACGAGATCGGTGAGGTGCCGCTGGCCATGCAGGTGAAGTTGCTACGCCTGATCGAGTCCGGAAGCTTCCGTCCGGTCGGCAGCACTCGCACGGTCCATTCAGACTTCCGTCTGATCTCGGCAACGCATAAGCCATTGAAAGAGATGGCCGTCGAAGGGACGTTCCGCGAAGACCTGTATTACCGCATCAGCGGATTCCCGATTCGCCTGCCGTCACTACGTGAGCGAGTCGAGGATTTACCGTTACTCTGTGAGAGCCTGCTGCAACGCATGGCCGGCAAGCATGCGCCCAAGGTTACCGCCGAAGCCCTTGAGCGCCTCAACCTGCATACCTTCCCAGGCAACATTCGCGAGCTCAGGAACATCCTGGAACGGGCCCGGCTGTTTGCCGATGATGGTTTCATTCGTCCGGAACATCTGCCCGAAGACATCCATCCACTATCAGATCAGAGTCATTTCGGCCGTCGCGGACGTAATGAAATGGCCGAGCTGGCGCATGCCTTGGAGACCTTCAAAGGATCACGTAATGAGCTGGCAGCACATCTGGGCATGAGTGAGCGGACTCTCTATCGCCGTCTCAAATCACTAGGGCTTTGAGCGTTCCACGTGGAACATTCAACGAGAACACTGCTGAATGGTATTGTTTTGATATCGCCGCTCAAGGAAGATTGCGAGCTTTGCCCTGGGTCACGGAGAGAGTGTTGAAAAAGATCATCGGTTTGACCTTAGTTGCAGCAGGCCTGCATGGCTGCAGCTTCTACGAAAAAACCAACATTCGAAATGAGGCCGAGACGGCCAAGTACGACCCCGCTACCACGGCTCGCATTCGCGCCTTTACGTCTCCTGAGATCACCGGGTCCTATCAGGCCAATGCAACCTGTGAACAGTATCGCCCTCTCCAAACCAAGGAAGGTACACCGCTCACTGTAACGTTCAAAGATCGAACCTCTACCAAGCAGTACATGCTTTGGAGAAGGGTTGATCTGTTAGGTATGGTTGAAGAAGATTACATCAACCGCACCATTGGTGTTCCTGCTTCGACAACGACAGAAGAGCTGAAGAACGACCGGGTAGGTTACAACGAGCATGTGATCCCGGCTGGTAAACCCATCGTCCTGAGCTTGGGTTTCCACGCTGTATCTGATCAGGGCAAGGCCTGGTGTTACCCAAAACCCGTCTACTTGGTACCACAAGCAGGGAAGGACTATGAGGTCAGATACATCACAGTAAAGGAAAGCTTCATGTCCTCTTCTTGCAAAGTCGCAGTCAGCGAGCTGACTGGCAATGGTCCGGTCAAGACGCCCCAGCCTGTGAAAACCGGAGTCTGTGTGCCGGACAAAGGCTACCTGTACAGAACCGTAGGGCCGTGACGTAACAGTCGATCACCATCAGACGGGCAAAAAAAAGCCAATACTTACGTATTGGCTTTTTCTATTGCGTATCGCCTGAGTAATCAGAAGTCCAGGTTGGACACCGACAAGGCGTTGCTTTCGATGAAGTCGCGACGTGGCTCGACCGCATCACCCATAAGGGTGTTGAACAGTTGGTCGGCGGCGATAGCGTCCTCGATGGTTACCTTGAGCATGCGGCGCACGGTCGGGTCCATGGTGGTTTCCCACAGCTGGTCCGGGTTCATCTCACCCAGCCCTTTATATCGCTGGATGGTGTGGCGCTTGGTGCTCTCGTTCATCAGCCAGTCGAGGGCTTCCTTGAACTCGGTGACCGCCTTGCGACGCTCACCGCGCTGAACGTAGGCACCTTCGCCCAACAACGTACCGAGGTTTTCGCCGAGGGCGACGACACTGCGGTAGTCATTGCTACCGAAGAAATCACGGTTGAAGGTGACGTAGCTGGCCAAGCCGTGAGAGGTGGTTTCCACCACCGGCAACCAGATATTACGTTCCTTGTCCTCGTGCAAGGCAGCCTTGTAGGTCAAACCAGAACGCTGGCTGTTGTCCAGGCGCTGCTGGAACGCTTTGAGCCAATCATCCATCTGCGCCTTGTCAGCCAATTGCTCGACAGTAACTTTAGGCAAGTAGATGAAGTTCTCGGTCAGCTCTTCCGGATACAGGCGTGACAGACGCTTCAGCGTTTTCATCACTCCGCGGAACTCGTTTACCAGTGCTTGTAGCTGGACACCAGATACTGCTGGCGCTGCCTCATCCAGGTGCAGGCTGGCATCTTCCAGGGCCGATTGGGTCATGTATTCTTCCATGGCCTCGTCGTCCTTGATGTACTGCTCCTGCTTGCCTTTCTTCACCTTGTACAGTGGTGGCTGGGCGATGTAGATGTAGCCGCGCTCGACCAGCTCCGGCAGCTGACGGAAGAAGAAGGTCAGCAGCAGGGTACGGATGTGCGAACCGTCGACGTCAGCATCGGTCATGATGATGATGTTGTGATAGCGCAACTTGTCGATGTTGTACTCTTCGCGGCCGATGCCACAGCCCAGTGCGGTGATCAACGTGCCGACCTCCTGCGAGGAGATCATCTTGTCGAAGCGTGCTTTCTCGACGTTGAGGATCTTGCCCTTCAGCGGCAAGATAGCCTGGGTGCGACGGTTGCGGCCTTGCTTGGCCGAGCCACCCGCGGAGTCACCCTCCACCAGGTACAGTTCGGAAAGGGCAGGGTCCTTCTCCTGGCAGTCGGCCAGTTTACCTGGCAGGCCAGCGATATCCAGGGCGCCTTTGCGACGAGTCATCTCGCGCGCTTTACGCGCCGCTTCACGGGCACGTGCGGCATCGATCATCTTGCCGACTACGGCCTTGGCTTCGTTGGGGTTCTCCAACAGGAAGTCGGCGAAGTATTTGTTCATCTCCTGTTCCACGGCGGTCTTCACCTCCGAGGAAACCAGCTTGTCCTTGGTCTGCGAGCTGAACTTCGGATCCGGCACCTTGACCGAAATGATCGCAGTCAAGCCTTCACGGGCGTCGTCACCGGTGGTGGCAACCTTGTTCTTTTTCGCCAGGCCTTCCTGCTCGATATAGCTGTTCAGGCTACGGGTAAGCGAGGAACGGAAGCCGACCAGGTGGGTACCACCATCGCGCTGGGGAATGTTGTTGGTGAAGCACAGCAGGTTTTCGTTGAAGCTGTCGTTCCACTGCAGGGCAATCTCAACGCCCACGCCATCTTCACGCTGGACATTGAAGTGGAATACCTGGGAGTTGACCGGAGTCTTGTTGGTATTCAGGTACTCAACAAATGCACGCAGGCCACCCTCGTACTTGAAGAACTCTTCCTTGCCGCTGCGCTCATCCTTCAACAGGATACCGACGCCGGAGTTCAGGAACGACAGCTCGCGGATACGCTTGGCGAGGATGTCCCAGCTGAAGTGGATGTTCTTGAAGGTTTCAGCCGAAGGCTTGAAGTGAATGTGGGTACCGGTGGTTTCGCTGTCACCCACGACCGCCATCGGCGCTTGGGGCACGCCATGGACGTAGGTCTGTTCCCAGATCTTGCCGCTACGACGAACGGTGAGCACTAGCTGTTCCGACAGGGCATTCACAACCGATACACCTACACCGTGCAGACCGCCGGACACCTTGTAGGAGTTATCGTCGAACTTACCGCCGGCGTGCAGCACGGTCATGATGACCTCGGCTGCAGAAACGCCTTCTTCTTTATGCACATCGACCGGAATACCACGGCCGTTGTCACGGACGCTGATAGATTCGTCCGGGTGAATGATGACGGTGATGTCATCGCAATGTCCGGCCAGGGCTTCGTCGATCGAGTTGTCGACCACCTCGAATACCATGTGGTGCAGGCCGCTGCCGTCATCGGTGTCGCCAATGTACATGCCGGGACGTTTGCGTACGGCATCCAGCCCTTTCAGCACTTTGATGCTGGAGGAGTCGTACGTTTGATTTTCGCTCATGCCTTCACTCCCGATGGTCGTGGGTCTGGGTGATACGGCCTTGTTCCACGTGGAACAAGGCAACTGGCGTTTCCGTTTGCCAGCCTTCCCTCAGAAATTCGTGGTCTACACAGGTGATGAACACCTGGCAGTTCAATTCTTCAAGCAAGCGGCACAGGGCGCGGCGATGCTGCTCGTCCAGCTCGGACGGCAAGTCATCCACCAGATAAATACACTGACCGCGACGAACCTGGCTAACCAGGTGCCCCTGTGCAATGCGCAGGGCGCAGACCACCAACTTCTGCTGCCCACGCGAAAGAATGTCGGCCGCATTGTTCGCGCCCAATCGAAGGCGCAGATCAGCACGCTGTGGCCCGGCCTGGGTGTGGCCCATCTGCTGATCACGAAGGAGGGAGGCGGCGAGAACTTCATTGAGTTCCCGGTCCTTGTCCCAGCCTCGGTAATAGCTCAGGGTCAGCCCGTCCAGTTCGACCAGTTCGCTCAGGGTCTGCTCGAAGACAGGCTTCAAGGCCTTGATATAGTTGCGACGGTATTCATCTATCTCCGCACTGGCGAGACATAACTCTCGATCCCAGGCGGCTTGCGAAACGGCGTCCAGTGTACCATGCCGCAGCCATGAGTTCCGCTGCCGCAGGGCCTTCTGCAGGCGCTGCCAGGTAGCCATGAAGCGGGGTTCCACGTGGAACACGCCCCAATCGAGGAACTGCCGACGCACTTTAGGCGCACCTTCGAGCAGCCGGAAACTGTCCGGATTGATCAACTGCAACGGCAGCATCTCTGCCAGTTGCGCGGCGCTGCGCGCGTTCTGTCCATCGATGCGAATGGTGAAATCCCCCTGGCGCTCCCGCGACACACCAAGGTTGCTCATACCGCCCTCAGCCAATTCGACCTGGCCGAACACCGTGCAGGTCGGCTGATCGTACTGGATCACCGGGTTTAACCGGGTGCTGCGGAACGAGCGCGCAAGACCGAGCAGGTGCACAGCTTCGAGCACGCTAGTCTTGCCGCTGCCGTTGGCGCCGTAAAGGATGTTGATGCGAGGGGAGGGTGAGAGGGTCACCGGGTGCAGGTTGCGCACCGCGGTGACCGAGAGACGTCGAAGGGACATGTCGCCTGCTACGGGTTACAGACGCATCGGCATGACAACGTAGGACGAGTCGTCATTGCCGGCTTCCTGCAACAGGGCGCTGCTGTTGGAGTCCGACAGAATCAGGCGCACCTGCTCTGTAGTCATGACACCCAGCACGTCCAGCAGGTAGCTGACGTTGAAACCGATCTCCAACGAGCTGCCGCTGTAGTCAACGCTGATCTCTTCTTCCGCCTCTTCCTGTTCCGGGTTGTTGGCCTGGATCTTCAGCTGACCAGCGGCCAGTTGCAGGCGGATGCCGCGGTATTTCTCGTTGGACAGGATCGCGGTGCGGCTGAACGCTTCGCGCAGTGCCTGACGATCACCGACCACCAGCTTGTCGCCACCTTTAGGCAGAACGCGCTCGTAGTCCGGGAACTTGCCGTCCACCAGCTTGGAGGTGAAAGTGAATTCACCGGTGGTGGCACGGATGTGGTGCTGGCCCAGAACGATGCTGACCATGCCTTCTGGGTCTGTCAGCAGGCGCGCCAGCTCCAGGATACCTTTGCGCGGCACGATGACCTGATGACGATCAGCTTGGTCGATCGGTGCCTGCATGGCACACAGCGCCAGGCGATGGCCATCGGTGGCCACGGCACGCAAGGTGCCGGGGGATACTTCCAGCAGCATGCCGTTGAGGTAGTAGCGCACGTCCTGTTGGGCCATGGCGAAGCTGGTGCGCTCGATCAGGCGGCGCAATTTGCTCTGCTCAAGCTGGCAGGTCAGCGAGCCCGGCCCTTCTTCCACAGTCGGGAAATCATTGGCAGGCAAGGTGGAAAGGGTGAAACGGCTGCGCCCGGCCTTGACCAGCAACTTCTGCTCGTCGACCTTGATGTCGATCAGCACATCGCTGGGTAGGCTTTTGCAGATGTCCATCAGCTTGCGCGCTGGGACGGTGATCTCGCCCGGTTCAGCCGGTTCTTCCAGCTGGACGCGGCCAACCAGTTCGACTTCCAGGTCGGTACCGGTCAACGACAGCTGCTGGCCTTGCACGACCAGCAGGACGTTGGACAGAACCGGCAAGGTCTGGCGGCGCTCGACGACGCCTGCGACCAGTTGCAGAGGTTTCAACAGGGCTTCGCGTTGAATGGTGAAATGCATGGTCTAGTCCCTTGCCTTCAAATAGCTGCGCAGACGACGGTCATCAAGTCGTCAGCGTACGCAGCAGGTTCTTGTAGTCCTCGCGGATATCCGCGTCGGATTCCTTCAATTCGTTGATCTTCCGGCAAGCGTGCAGGACGGTGGTGTGGTCACGGCCGCCAAACATATCGCCAATCTCCGGCAGACTGTGGTTGGTCAACTCTTTCGACAACGCCATCGCCACCTGCCGAGGCCGCGCCACCGAGCGCGAGCGACGCTTGGACAACAGATCCGAGATCTTGATCTTGTAGTACTCGGCCACCGTGCGCTGGATGTTATCCACACTGACCAGTTTGTCCTGTAGGGCCAACAAGTCCTTGAGCGACTCGCGAATCAGCTCGATGGTGATATCGCGGCCCATGAAGTGCGAGTGGGCAATCACTCGTTTCAGTGCACCTTCCAGTTCACGCACGTTGGAGCGAATGCGCTGGGCGATGAAGAAGGCAGCATCGTGTGGTAACTCGACCTTGGCCTGGTCGGCTTTCTTCATCAGGATCGCAACACGAGTTTCCAGCTCTGGCGGCTCGACGGCGACCGTCAGACCCCAACCAAAGCGCGACTTCAGTCGCTCCTCCAGGCCTTCGATTTCCTTCGGGTAGCGGTCACTGGTGAGGATCACCTGCTGGCCGCCTTCAAGCAGGGCATTGAAGGTGTGGAAAAACTCCTCCTGGGAGCGCTCCTTGCGGGCAAAGAACTGAATGTCATCGATCAGAAGCGCGTCGACCGAGCGGTAGAAACGCTTGAACTCATTGATGGCGTTCAACTGCAGCGCCTTGACCATATCGGCCACAAAGCGCTCGGAATGCAGGTAGACCACCTTGGCGTTCGGGTTCTTCTTCAGCAGGTGGTTACCCACAGCGTGCATCAAGTGAGTCTTACCCAGACCTACGCCGCCATAAAGGAAGAGCGGATTGTAGCCATGCTTTGGGTTGTCGGCGACCTGCCAAGCTGCGGCGCGGGCCAGTTGGTTGGATTTACCCTCGACGAAAGTCTCGAAGGTAAAGGTTCGATTCAGGTAACTGGTGTGCTTCAACGCACCTTCGACCTGAACCGTGCGCTGCTCGGTGCGCCCACCGGCCTTCGGCGGCGTGATGGTGTCGCTCATGCTGTCGAAGCTATCACGACTCGATGGCTCCTCGACCTCGGCAACCTCCGCCAGCTCGACCACAGGGGCATTCGTATGCTGGACCGCCGCCACCGGAGGCTGCACTTGGCTCTGTTGAGCAAGGGTCGCGGCAACTGCAGCGCTGACAGGTGCGTTGGGGGCAGCACGCGCCGCGGAGCTGCGACGGCTACCTATCAACAAGGAAAGCGCAGGGGCAATGCCGCTGCCCTGTTCACCCAGCAGTTCGAGCAGGCGGCCAAGGTACTTCTCGTTGACCCAATCAAGCACGAAGCGGTTGGGCGCATAGACGCGCAACTCGTCGCCTTCGGCTTCGACCTGTAGCGGACGGATCCAGGTGTTGAATTGCTGGGCAGGCAGTTCATCGCGCAGAAGCTCCACGCACTGCTGCCAAAGTTCCACTGACAC